>JAUVLE010000290.1 GCA_030595905.1 Candidatus Cloacimonadota bacterium
TTTCTGTAAAGCATAAGATATATTTTTCAGCGGTTCATTTGCTGTAAGTCCGCTGTTGCTGTTATCTCCTTCCGGGCTGACATACAAATCTGCATTAACGGGATCGATCATTCCGGATAGAATATCAAAAGTAAAATTCTCAATTGGAGAAGCATAATATTCTGTCGGTTCAAGAACGGTGAATGTATCGATAATAACATTGATATTCGTGTTATAAGCTCGAAGATCGTTTCCGAGATTGCCGTTAATGTTGATGTTGCAATAGATATTACAACGATTTTCAGGATTAAAAACTGCTTCCGAATTGTATCCGAAATAAATGCCTCCACCATAACCATTAGTGATGTTCTCTGAAATCGTAACTCCAGAAAGATTAATGGAAGAAGATTCAATACTTATTCCTCCACCAACCCAATCGGCAATATTTCTATTTATCATACAATTGATAACAGTCGGTAAAGAGTTATGAGTACTAGCAACTCCGCCGCCGCTGCCTACTGAATAATTATCAGATATGACCACATTATTTATAACAGGATTTGCTTCCCAGATGGAAATACCGCCGCCTTGTGCACCTTCCCAATCGATACAGGAATTTCCTGTTATTGCTACATTTGAAATTATCGGGGCTGAGCCGCTGCAACAAAAAATACCTCCTCCATCATAGTGACACGAATTCCCTGAAATGATAGAATTTTCTAATATTGGATCCGTGTTTGCACCACTGAACATCATCCCACCGGCATCATGACGTGCAAAGTTATTTGTAATAGTAAGATCGGATAATGTAGGGCTGGATTCCCAAATATAGATTCCTCCGCCATAATCTGCTACATTATTAGAAATCCTGCAGTTAGTTATTTCCAGGTTGGAGGAAAGATTGATATAGATTCCTCCTCCTGTTCGATCTGCATAAGGAGCACCATAGCCGAGAGATTTTGCATATTCGACTTTACAGTGTTTCAATCTGGAATTGCCCTGTCCGTTGTATATACAACTCATGAAGCGTAAACCGTGCCAACCTCCATCGGTTGTCCAAATATTACTGAAACCGGTTGTATCGGCAGATGTAAAGATAATGGAATCCTGCAGGGTTCCTTCAGCTAAAATTTTGCCAAATGCTATGAACTTGTAATGTCCGTTAAATTTCACTTCCACTCCGGGTTGGATGGTGAGATTATCGCTCATTTGAATAGTGATCTCTCCATCGATATAGTACGGTGAACCTGCTACAGTCCATTCTCCGCTTACATTTCCACCGGGAATAGTGGTATCTGCTAATGAGAATGAAATCATGAATAAAAATAAAAAAGTTAATATAATATTTTTCATTGTTTTTTCTCCTCGGCTAAAAATTTTTCAAGGAATTCCATTCTTTGTTTTTCCTGGTCTGTTAAGATAAATTTTTCTGCCAATTTTCTATAATACTTCAACGACTTTTCATACTTTTTATATTCAAAATACGCATCTCCCGCATGCCTGTTTGCCATACACTCATATTTAAGGGCATTTTTTTTATCTCCCGATACATCATAATACTGCCGCAGAATATCATAAGCATCCCAGATCTTATCATATGGAACAACATTTAGAAGTAAAGAAATTTCTTTCTCAAGTTCTTTTAGTTCCTTTTTATTGTTGGAAGTTATAGCAAGTTTGAACCTGATGTAATTCTGCAGGTAGTTATTCGGCATGTTTTCCAGGGCTTTCTTGTTATATTTTTCTGCCAGTTTCAAGTTCTTTTTTGTCCTTCTCTGCAGGAAGTTATGGGCAAGTATTCTGGAACAATGGAAGAGAACTTCGCTTTTGTGTTGCCATAATTCTACAGATTCCTTTGCAAAATAAGCTGCTTTATCTATTCTTTTTATTTTATCATAAGCAAATGCAATTTTGTAATCTACATTTGAACGATATTTTCTTTTTCCCGTATAAATCGAAATGATGGAAAGAATAAGAAAGATTATCATCATAACAGGAATGATTTTCTTCAGGTGGATTTTAAGTACTTTTGAGGGAAAATCTTTTTTATATTGAGAATGAACAATGCCGATCATTAAACTCAGGAAAAAAATACTTGTGGGGAAATGAAGCGAATAATTAAAAAGCGAATCGATCAACAGTGCTGTGAAACCAGAAGCAATGATTAGATAGAAACAGAAATATTCAGTTTTGGATTTGTTCAAGAGTTTAAACAGATAAAAATAGATAATAAACAGGAAGCTCAGAAGAAAAATAAAACCGATAAAACCAAGTTCTATGATATACTGCAAAGGCTCGTTATGAAGTCCGGCACTAAAAAGCCTGGAATCGTAGCTTCTATCATCTGTTGCTGCTTTATGATAAAGAGGATATACGGCATCAAAGCTTCCCAGTCCAAACCCGATAAAGCTCTTATCTTTTATCATTTCAAATCCGTTTTTCCATCTGTTCAACCTCGTCCTGATGGAACTTCGGGATCCCTTTACTTCTTCCGAGCCATCCAGACTTTTAAAGATAGAACTTACCTGAGAAGAGAGTGGGTGAGACATTTCCGGTTTGTCAGTTATCAGAGTTCTTGAATGTACAATTAAAAAAACGAATATTAAACTTACAAGGATCAAAATGAACCTGGTTTTTTTGATTTTCACATAGAAATTTTTCCTGATGTTCTTGAATAAAATGATCAGGCAGAACAAAAGGATAATCGAAGCTGCAGAACCGACCCATGCACTTCGGGTAGCTGCAACTATCAGATATGATAATGTTATTCCAAAACAAAGTGCAAATATCCAAGACAGTTTTTTTGACTTTATAAATAGAACCTGCAGATAAGTGGCAGGGAAGAGCAATGCAACGAAGGATGTTGCCAGGTTATTATTTACGAAGGATGATGCCGGAGCTGCATGCTGTCCGTAGAGAACACCGTCCCAGCCGTAATATTGCAGGAT
>JAUVLE010000166.1 GCA_030595905.1 Candidatus Cloacimonadota bacterium
CTCTAAATGTGACCGATAATTTCACTGATAATTCTTTGTATTATGAATGGAACGTTACCGTTAATGATATAGACCAGAATATTGTAGTAAATGATATTCAACCTCCTCCGGGATCTGTAACGATAGATGAAGGTGAAACTATAAATTTCTTTATCGATGCATATGACCCAGATGGGAATCCCCTGGAATATAGCTGGGAACTTAATGGATTTGAAGAATCCACAACCAGCACTTATGATTTCATAACAGATTATACATCTGCGGGAGAATATGTGGTAACATTAGAAGTGACAGACAATTTTGGAACCCGCAGTGTTTCCAGAAATACATTGAACTATTCCTGGGATGTTACCGTGAACGATGTTGACCAGCCGATCGTTGTGAATGAACTCATTCCTCCCGAGGGCAATATCATTATCGATGAGGGAGATGTGATCAACTTCTCCATCGATGCTTACGATCCGGATGGAAACGACCTTGAATATAGCTGGCAGGTTGAAAGTGTAGAAGTATCTACATCAAACTCATTCGATTTCATCACAGATGAAAACTCTGCTGGTGAATATGAAGTAACACTCTACGTTACGGATAACTTTGGCACAAGAGATGAACTCAACTTCTTATGGAATGTTACTGTGAATGATGTTTCTTGTTCGGGGGAAATCATGATGCCCAACGTTACTGCACTCTACCGAAACCATCCCAATCCATTTAATCCGGCAACAAACATCCAATTTAACGTTAAGGAAAGTGAAACAGCAAGGCTTACTATTTTTAATGCAAAAGGTCAGGGATTGGAATCAAAAGAATTCTCATCCGGAGTTTATCATTATGAATGGGATGCTAAGGGATATGGATCTGGAATCTATTTCTACAAATTAGAATCAAACAGTTATTCGAAAGTCAGGAAGATGTTGATGTTGAAATAAAATGATAGAAAAAGGCGGATAAAATTATCCGCCTTTTTCTTTTGATAGATTAATGATTCATCCGGCATTTGCTAATATTCACGATTCTATTCATACTTCATTGTATCAACCGGATTTGCAAGTGATGCTTTGATCGAGAAGAAACTCATAGTTAATAGAGACACACAAAGACCAGCTAAACCGGCAATAATAAAGATCCAAAAACTGATTTCAGTTTTGTAAGCAAAATTCAAAAGCCATTTATTCATCAGGTAAATGACTATCGGGACAGCAATAACAGTTGCCGTTAAGCTGAGCCAGACAATCTCACGGGAAAGATGTTTTAATATCCTGAAAGATGAAGCACCAAATACTTTGCGGATTCCGATCTCTTTCGATTTTTGTTCTGTGATGAACATAGTAAGCCCGAATAAACCCAGACATGCCACAAAAATTGCAAATAAAGCACAATAATTGATCGCTTTACCAAAGTTTTGAGTTTCCCAATACATCTGATTAATTGTCTCATCCACGAATTCAAATTTAAAGGGAGCTTCCTTGCCTTTATTGAAATCATTCCAGGTCTGTTCGATGAATTTTATGGTTTCTTGAACATTGTATGGAGATAATTTCATACCTACATATCCAATATGAGATGATCTGCAATATTGGAATATCATCGGCTCAATTTCATAGTATAAACTGTGATAATGAAAGTCTTTAACTACTCCAATTATCTGGAGATCCCTTATTGTTTTTCCAATTGGATCTGTTATATGTAATTTCTTTACAGCAGTCTCGGTCAAAATAATTGAACTGAGAGTATCTGCTGCAAATTCTCGGGAAAATAATCTTCCGCTTTCCAATTCTATGCCGAAAGTTTCAAAAAAATTAAAATCTACAGAATAATGTTCTACCTGTATTTGTTGATCCGGATCATCAAAAAGCGATTCTTTCATTATCGATCTGCTATCATCTGGAGGAAGCGAAAAACCACCTGTTACATTTATTATATTTGGGTTTCTTCTTAATTCATCAAGAAATGCTTCATAATGCTCACTGAAATCCCCGCTGGTCAATTCCAAACTTAATAGCTGCTCTTTATCAAATCCTAAATTTGTATTCTTAACAAAATGAAGTTGTTTGTAAATAGTGATTGAAGAAGAGATCAAACCAATGAAAATAACCATCTGCAAACAAATTACAATACGGCGGAATAGAGATTTCGAACTGGAAGTGGCAATCCTGCTTTTCAGGATTATCAGAGGATTTAAGCGTGAGATATAAAATGCCACATAACTACCGGATGCTAATCCAACCAACAAAGTTATTATAATCAGAGCAAGTGGATAAAAATAATCTTTGGTATAATTAATATCCAAAGGAACACGAAGAAAATTTATAATTCCCGGACGAAACAAATATGTTAAACCAATAGCGAGGAAACAGGCTATGAATGAAGTGAAAACAGATTCAAACATGATCTGTTTGATCAGGCTCTTTCTTTCTGCTCCCACTATTTTTCTAACAGCAATTTCTTTGGAACGCTTTATTGATTGTGCTGTAGAGAGAATTATGAAATTCGTGCAGGCTATAAACAGGATCAGGAAAGCAATACTCGAAAATAAATATATATTAGCAAGATTTCCACTCCTGGTAGAATTATTTGTAAAATCATTTGAATGAAGATATATTTCCCGCAAAGGCTGCAAATTATAAGAAACCTGCATTCCTTCTTCATGATACCTGGCTGGGATTTCATTCATTTTAACAATGAATGCTTCAGGATCAGTCCCTTTTTTTAGTAGAATATAAGTCTGATAATAATTTAGATACCATTTTTCTTCATAAGTGCCGCCACCATACCTGTTTTGAATAAACCGGAAAAATCTCTTAGCAATATCGATGTTAACAAGAAAAGGCATCCAGAAAGTAGAATTTTTAGGCACATTTTTCAAAACGCCCTTCACGGTAAAATCTATAGTCTCGCCGTACATCCTTACCGGGATTATCTTACCAACCGGGTTTTCGCCAGGAAAGTGTTTTGCAGCACGTGTCTCTGAAAGAAGAATATCATACGGGTCTGTTAAAGCATTTTCACGAGAACCATAAACAAAATCTAATGTAAGAATATCAAGAATATCGGGATCTACACAAACGAAATAATTCTGTTCGAATATTTCATTGTGTTCTATTTCCACACCAATTGCTCTTGTACGGGCAACAGTTTCTACTTCGGGATATTCATCTCGTAGAATCGGAGCCAGCAGATATGAGGTTCCTGGAGTTATCCAATCTAAGTCCTTTCTAATGGTTAGAACACGGCTTATCCTCTCAGCCTTTTTATTGTAGGCGTCGTATGAAGTTTCGTGACGAATATAAAGTACAATGAGAAAAACCAGTGCTAAACCGATTGCCAGACCAAAGATGTTCAGGAAGGAATAGAGTTTGTTTTTCTTAAAATTTCTCAGGATGATCTTTACATAATTTTTGAACATTAAAACCTCTTTATAAAGATTTGCAGTATATTATACTTAAAATTTTAGTTATGAGCAGTTGCCTTTCTTTCCCCCAAATTAATATCTATTCCTATAAGTTTTGCAAGCTCTTTAAACTCTTTTTCAGATAAGTTATTAGGTGTCCTTGTATTTGGTAATTTCCCAAATATATTATCAAAGTCTGTTCTTAAAATTAACCGAGGATTTTTCAGGTTTAAATAAATAGGTCTTGTCATTACAAAACACTCCCAAGATTTTGATTTTTTTAAATAATCATTATCCCAAACACTTATTTGTGTTTTTCCAAATTTAATTTTTCTTTGCGGTGTTTGTGATAAATATTTATTAAGCTGTATTTTATTTTTAAAATTCCCTGTTGTTTTGTCAAAATCATAAGGTAGGTTATCTTTAACCATACAATTGCTTGGTATAGGCAACCCAATATTTATATAAGCGCTTTCACCAAGTTTATGAGTTTTATAAACTTTTTCAACTTGTAAAATAGCAACAAGATGATGCCCTTTTTTATAAGGAGAAAATTGTCCACCAACAGTTATATAAACGATGATATCATTTTCTTGTAAATGCGGCGCAAATTGTCTTTGTCGACACAATGAGGTAATTGAAGGAAACAGATTTTGAAAGTCTGGCTCTCGTCTACAAGAACCGTCAATAAAAGGCGGGAAATTATATTTTCTAATAGCTTCTAATCCAAATTTATTTTTACATAGTGGTCTGAATGAATTAAGTTTTATTGTCCCAAAAGTTGAAATGCTAATTTGTTTCATTTTCGCTCCTAAGTTTACCGTTAATCACTTATATCTTGCCTTCATCGATTTCGTTCTGAAAACCAGAATAGTTGCGAAATTCAGAGCAGCAACCGATCCTAAAATGATAGCAAGTCGTAACCACGGTTCTCCGTCTTCAATTCTGATTCGAGCATAATAAACCGCAGTTCGGATCCATTCGATTCCTGCCAGCAACAAACAGGCTTGAATAATGAAGGCTGCTATCTTTGTTTTCCAAAATAACAGAAATGGAATTAGAATACTGATGTATTGTAGAATAAAGATTTGTGCTCGTCCAAAATGTGCAGCTAACAATAAAAAACACAAAATTACGGGTAATATTTTTAGGAACATTTTCATTTTATTTTCCTTTCATTTACATTCCCAAGAAGTGGCTTAGGAACGAGAACAACTATTTTGTAATTCCCGTGAACTGTGTCCGGCTTTTTTTAAAATCGCTTCTGCTATTTGACGGAAACGGGAATCTAAGAAAAGAATAATAAAATGGATTCCCAATCGTCCGTCAGTAGCCGGAGTAAACAGTTGGGAATGACAACTTCTTCACTCACACAACAAATCCCAGTTTCTCATCCGTGCAAATCCAGTTTTCTTTTCTAACTTCTTTGCGCCCTTAGCGTTCTTTGCGGTAAGTATCATTTACACCATAAATCTCGTCTCTTTATCCGTGTCGATCCGTGTTGATCTGCGGCTATTTTTTTACTCACACAACAAATCCCAATTACCTTCGAACATCATCCATTTCTCATTTTTTACATCGTAATAAAATGTGATCAGACGATGTTTCAGTTCGGGATTATCTTCCATGAATTTCTCATATTCAGTGGAAGTTATGTAATTCGATACAATTTCCGGCGGTTCGTTTTTCCCGATCCAGACGAATTTCTGTTCTTCCAGATTGCTGCGTGTTTTGGTTGCCAGTCTCTGCACAGGCTCATCATCATAATCTCCCAGCAGGATAACATAATCGACATCATCTTCTATTCTTAATGAATCCAGGTAGGCAATATATTTTTTTCCTGCTTTTTTCCAATCCCGTTTAAAATCTTTGAAGATGAGTGTTTCTTTCATTTCCACCTGTCTGTCGATATGAAGTGCAATTAGTTTCACTTTTGTAGTTTCGCTGTTTTCCCGGATGCCTAATTGAACGTAGTAATCTCCTTTTTCCAATTCACCGGAAAGGATGCTGTTCTCTTTATCATAATCGAGCTGACGGTCGTTATGATAGAATCTTCCATCCTGGAAAATTGTGGTGGAAATGTTATCCGGATTCAATGTTACCGGCAGGAAGTCATTATCAACCAGCTTGAATTCTACAAACGTGAGCGTCCCAACTTCCTTTTTTTGTGGTTTCACATAATCATTTTTCTTCACATCATAATTCTGCCAAACCGAATCTGCCATCACCATTATCGTGGATGGAATGCGGGTGTATTGAGCAGGAATGTGATTTGCCCTCAGAACATAACAACTTAAAGTCTTAAAATGGAAATCCTGCAGGAATTCTGCTTCCAGCATTTTATCCAGGGAAAGCAATCCGACAGAAGCTGAATCTTCTTTGATCTTATATAGGTTTTGCAGTTCTTCAATGATTTGCGGAATAGATTCCAATGCAGAGGTATCTTTCCATTTCGTAAGCTCTTGGGGAACGGTGATATCCGGCAGCACTTCATAGAAAACGCTTGGAGAAAGCAGGTTTTTCCACTTTGTATCCGACAGCTCTTTATCTTTTAGTTCCATATAAAAATCAAACAGATTCTGCCATTGATATACAGATGCTTCCCAGAAAAATTTCACATCTACCGAACCTATCTTTTCCCAGAATTTTTCCGGGATATCCGGGTTGATAACGATAAAATCTAGGAGAGGTTGTTTATTATTCCTGCAATTTCCGAAAATCTCCACAAAGTTGGAATCCGCTTCTGGAGCATATTCAGGAATTGGCGTGGACTGGAAATTCTTTATTCTTTCATTGTATTTTTCTACGGTCAGCTTTTTCTTTTCCTTAAAGAATTCCGGTTCTTTCTCTCTTTTTGTTTTCACATCGGGAAACTGGAAAACAAGATCTTCACTTTCCAATGTTCGTTCTTTTAAAGTAAACTGGAATTCATTTGAAATAGTATCATCATCAAAAGGAATTACTTGATAATCCAACAAACTGTCTTTACGGGCGATTGCCAGGAAGCCGCCTTTACCGATGGTGATTTCTTTGGTTCCTGTGCTGTCAACCCTGATTCCCAGGAGAGTGCGCAGCATAGAAAAATTGAAAGCCATAATATTTATCACAGCTTTGGGAACAGGATTTCCGGTACTGTCAACTACAGTGAACCTTACCTTTCTTGTATCTTGGTAAAACGAGGT
>JAUVLE010000096.1 GCA_030595905.1 Candidatus Cloacimonadota bacterium
TGTAGATTCGGCTTTTGACTTATCTTTGGACGCGGGTTCGATTCCCGCCACCTCCACCAGTCTTCGCTTGGAGCAGAGCGGAAAGCGGAGACTGTCATGCCGTAATAACTTCAGCTATGAAGGCGGACAAAACAATAACGTTATCAACCCGCTCCAAGACTACGACTCGGCAGGCCAATTATGAATAATTTTCATTATGTCTATATTATAGAATCACAGGAAAAACCTGAACATATTTATACCGGGAGTACATCTAATTTAGCAAATAGATTGGAAAAGCACAACGAAGGCGGCTGTCCGCATACAGCAAAATTCCGACCCTGGCACATTAAAAATTACTTCGCAGAAGTTGAAACAATTCTTAATCTTATTTAAATTTTTTAGCTCCATGTTTATCGGCACATATTGATTGTAAAAAAATATTTTCAATCAATCAAAAAATAAATCGAATTAAAATTGAAATACTCCAACTATTTTTTAACTTGACAGTTAAAAAGTAATTTAAAATATTTAACCGAGTAGTTAATAAGAAAAATATTTGGAGGTGCACATGTCATTCGGAAAAAGATTAAAAGAAGTTCTCAAAAAGCTGAATTTAACTCAGACTGCGCTTTCCAAAGAAATCGGAACTTCCAACGTTGTAATAAACAGGTATGTAAAAGGCAAAACTACGCCGGATTATAATTTCCTGAACAAACTTGCCGCTATTTACAATATAAACATAAATTGGCTTCTAACGGGTGAAGGTTCAATCTTTCCTACCAGGAATATAAAAACGATCAATGATAAGGATTATTACTTTCTTCCAATTATCGATTCTGTAAGTTGTGGATCCCCTCAGGAGATCGAATCTGCCGAACCATTAGATCATATCATGCTGGACACCAATTCTCTTTCCGGTAATTTTAATGACTATTTTTCCTTCTATGCAAGTGGAAACAGCATGTCTCCATATATTTCAAATGGAGATGTGATCATTGTAAAACAGAATGACGACTGGAATACTGCTGATGATAGAGTTTGTGTTATTAATGTGGATGGAGAAATTACTCTGAAGAAAGTGAAAATCTTCTCGGAAGGAAAAGAAATCCTCCTTCAACCTTATAACAAAGACTATGCTCCTATCCTGTTGGATAAGGAAAAAGCCTTGAATTCACGATTGATAGGAATAGCAGTGATGTCTGTCAGGAATCTGTAATTTATTAGTCTAATCTTTAAATAATTTCGATATATACAATTTCAATTTGACACTTATAATAAAGAAATAATGTTTGTGTTTCTTAAAAGAAGGAGTTTAAATGAATTGTCCTGTATGCCGCCGTCAACCGATGATAATACTGGAACTTAATGATGTGGAAATTGATTACTGTCCAGAGTGTTGCGGAATATGGCTCGATGCCGGAGAACTTGAATTACTGCTTGGAAATAATGAAGAAACCGATAAATTTTTATCTTCTTTCGTGATAGATACAATTACTAAAGAGAAAAAAATAAAATGTCCGATCTGTTCCAAAAAGATGGAAAAAGTATTGGTGGGAGAAGATAATAATATTCTGATCGATAGATGCAGGAACAATGATGGTCTCTGGTTCGATAAAGGTGAACTGGAAGAGATATTAAAACAGGTTTCCTGGGGCAAAGACAATAAAGTTTTAAATTTATTGAAAGAAATGTTTGATCATAATAAATTGTAAAAAAAGAGGAGGATCTATGATAATAATACTTGTAATAATCGCTGTATTGGTGCTGATGTTCATTGGCATGTATAACAGCCTGGTGCGATTGAGAAATCAGGTTAAGAATGCCTGGTCACAGATTGATGTACAGTTAAAAAGACGTCACGATCTTATCCCGAATCTTGTGGAAACAGCAAAGGGATATATGAAGCACGAAAGTGAAACTCTGAAAAGCATCACCGAAGCACGCAGCAAAGCTATGGGTGCAGATACGGTTGTCGATAAGGCAAAAGCAGAAAGCACTTTAAGCGGAGCAATGAGTAAATTCTTCCTGGTTGTAGAAAATTATCCCGACCTGAAAGCAAATCAGAATTTCCTGGCAGTTCAGGAAGAACTTTCTTCCACAGAAAACAAGATCGCTTTTTCACGTCAGAGTTACAACGATCAGGTTCTGTTCTTCAATAACAAGATCCAGGTGTTCCCTTCCAATGTCATAGCAGGAATGTATAATTTTAAAGAAGAAGATTTCTTCGAGTTGGAAGACAAAGCAGAAAGAGCTGTTCCAAAAGTAGATTTTTCTTCTTAAATGCAACCTTGAAAAAGTTTAACTGAAGATGATCATATTTGTTAACATTTTCAAGATTTTTTAAGGTTATTTCATGTGGGAATTAATTCGCGCAAATAAACAAAGATCATTGATACTCTTCTTTGTTATGGGTGTTTGTTTGCTTGTTCTTGGATATTTCATCGGTGGAGCTTATGCCGGAGAGGAAGGCGGATATTTTGGTTTGGGATTAGCTTTCTTCATCTGGGCTTTGATGTCTTTGATCAGTTATTTCTCCGGTGATTCGATAATTCTGGCAATAAGCAAAGCAAAACTTGTAACTCATAACATTCATCCGCAACTTTTCAATGTAGTACAGGAAATGAAGATAGCAGCAAATCTGCCTGAAATGCCAAAAGTTTACATCATTCCCGACCCGGCACCAAATGCATTTGCTACCGGCAGGAATCCGGAAAATGCATCTATAGTGGTAACTGCCGGTCTGTTGAGTAAATTGAATCGTGATGAGTTGCAGGGTGTTATTGCCCACGAGATGTCGCATATCCTTAACCGGGATGTACTTTTCATGACCTTTTCCGGTGTTCTTCTTGGGAGTATAGTATTACTTTCTCATGTATTCCTGAGAAGTTTGTGGTTCAGTGGCGGCGGCAGAAGATATAGTTCCAGAAGCTCAAAAGGCGGCGGACAGATGCAGATAATAATGATAATTGTTGCTGTTATCATGGCTATTCTTGCTCCACTTATGGCTCGTCTTTTATATTTTGCCATCTCACGAAAACGTGAATACCTTGCTGATGCTACTGCTGTAAGATTAACACGCTACCCGGAAGGTCTTGCATCTGCTCTGGAAAAGATATCTAATTCCGATCTTGTATTACGTTCTGCAAACAAAACAACCGCTGCACTTTACATTGCAAATCCTCTGAAAAAGAAAGGAATGAAACTCTCCAACTTGAGCAGCACTCACCCGCCGATAGATGAAAGAATCAGAATTTTACGTAATATTTCTCAGGGAGCTAATTTCATTAACTATCAGAATGCGTACTCCGATGTGAAAGGACACCAGGTAAGATCAAATATAATACCATCTTCGGCAATGCACAACAAAGATCGTGTATCGTTAAGAAAGACGCCGGAACATAAACCCGGAACAAAGAAAGCTCATGACCTTGGAGATTTGATCCGTGCTGTGAATAAATATACATTCCTTACCTGTGCCTGTGGAATGAAAATTAAATTCCCCTCGGATTTTAAAAAATCAGAAGTGAAGTGTCCTCGCTGTGGAAGTATTAATAAAGTTCCCGTTGCAGAATTAGCTGCGATAGCCGGTGTTGTACATGGTATTTCGGATCAAACAGAAAAACAGCCGGAAAAGCAGATACAGAAGAATGTATTTGTTTACCATAGAATCGGAAAAGGCTGGGAATCTTTTACATGTCCGTGTGGAAGTGCAAAACAAATTTCTCCGTCTTTCAATAAGCCTTATTTCTACTGCAATAAATGCGGAAGAAAGATAATGGTGAAGTAATAAGTCGGGAAATAAATAAAAAAATAGTGATTCAAAAAAACATCATGTAATGTAAATTTCCGCCACCATAACCCTCGATATCCGGAACGTGACTGAGCGAAAATTGAAGCCTGGCATTTCTACTGAAATTATAAGTCCACCTGACCATAAATTTTATATCGGAATTTAATTTCCCGTAATCATCGAAATCATTAATATCGTCATAATCCAGCTTGTATTCCGACCATAAGAACCCGAATTCCCAGGCACTATTGGTTAACGTATATTCCATTATTATAGAAGGAATGACCTCTCTTCTTTTAAAATCATAAATTTTATAGCCGGTTGCAACTGCATTCTGAATTATATAATGAAACACAGGTCTTATCGAAATCTTGGAATTGAGTTGATGTTGATATTTGCAAACAATATCATATATTTCATTTAAATATGAATAACTGAACTCCGTTTGATGATAAAGCTCTTTTTCAAAAAAATGATAATGTTCTATCCTTAATTCGGAAAAACAATCCTCTTTGAAAAAGTAATACATTTTTGCTGCCACATTGTTGATTCGATGCTGAAGTAAATATATCTCCGGTGAAAGTTCAGGATTTTTGTATTCTATCTCG
Organism: Candidatus Cloacimonadota bacterium; assembly: GCA_030595905.1. GTDB lineage: Bacteria > Cloacimonadota > Cloacimonadia > Cloacimonadales > TCS61 > JACNIV01. The sequence goes on from JAUVLE010000096.1 coordinate 4,381, forward strand.
GAACAGTTCGTATATTTTCCTTCTGTGAAAAACCAGAGTTTATTCAAACCATAACGGATAGCCCAATTAACTCCCAGAGGTTCTTCTGTGACAATTCCACCTTTTTGATTTTTCTCATCATAGAGGAAGTCATCATAACTTAAAGCGATCCTGCAATATTTTTCGGAAGTGGAATCTGTAAGAGAAAATCCCAGGTCGATATCTATCTCTTCTTTATTATAAAATGCATTGCACAAAGAATATATTGAGAAGTTTCGATAAATCCTTCTTTCAAAGCCCATATAATTGTATTCTTCATCTTCGTCCTTGTATTGACTTTGATCTCTGTAGAACGAAGACCGGAACCACCAGTTTTTTCCGATATCCAGATTTAATACTAATTCGATCTCGTTGTATAAATCCTTTACGGTTGTGCTGCCAAAGTCGATTTTTAATCCATTCTTTTTTAAAAGATTCTTCTCCCATTCGATCTGCCATGAAGGACTGAAATCATAGTTCACAAAAGCATGAATAAATATCCTGGTCTTTTTATAGTCATCATCAAATTCCCATTCAAAAGGAGCACTCTGCTGGGCAAAAGAATTAATAATAATATTAAAAATGAATATTGTAATAATAAGATGCTTTTTCATTTTATCACCATCAAGACACTAATGGAAATTAGCCACAAAGGCTCAGAGAGCACGGAGAATAACAGGAAGCAAAGATCCAGGTTCCACTAAGATTCATCTTTGATCTTTGATCTTTGATCTTTTACCTTTTTCCTTCTTGTCACGCTGAAGCAATATTCTTCTTGTTTTTCTTTGCGTAGGCGGATTCTCTTTGATTTTTGATCTTTCGTCTTCATCCTTCATTTTTCATTTTTCATTTTATATTTTTCATTCTCAAAGCAAGCCCCATGTTCCACTAAGATTCATCTTTATTCTTTATTCTTTTATCTTTCGTCTTCATTCTTCATTCTTCATTTTACATTCTTCATTTTATCTTTTCTCTTCCTTATCCTTTCCAACCACCACCAGCCCAAAGCAGAACCCAGCAAATAATAAATAAAATCACTCCAGACAAATGAAGTTCCGATTACTGTTCTTCCGATAAAATTGCTTCGGATCAGCTCCAGAAAGGGTGGATGCCACAACTGCAATATCTCCAGAATACAGGTTACAATAAAAACTCCTACAGCAATATTGATAGACTTGAATTTTGGCAAAATCAAGAAAATCACCAGACACCAGAATATTTCGTAAAGCAATCCACCTAATGAATCATTAAACCATTTTGACCCAATTCCTGAATAGAATTTACTTAAGAATCCGAGCGGAGTGATGATAAGAATGGATAATAAGGTCAATATTCTTTGTTTCATATATTGTTTTTTTATACCTAATTAGTGTATAAATATCGCTTTATTTTCTTTGTAGGTGTTTTCTCGAATGACTCGGTTTGTTCTATAACACTGGATATCTTTGAGAACTGTGACACTTTGGAGTTGGTTGTTCTTTTGATCTCTTCCAGCAAGTTTTTAATGATCTTTTCCATTTTATAATCACTCGATTTTGTTGCATGATAAACTTCATCCAATAATTCATAATTCAAATGGATTCTGGCAACGATCCTGCTGTCATGTTCATAAACAATAGATTCAAGCACATAATCATTTTCACTTATGACCGCTTCTATTTCTTCCGGGTAGATGTTCTCTCCACTCGGACCAACGATCACATTTTTTAGTCTTCCTTTTATATACAGGTAATTATTCATCTTAAGAATACCCAGATCACCAGTTCTGAACCAGCCGTCATCCGTAAAGACTTCTCTGGTTCTTTCCGGATCTTTGTAATACCCTTTCATTATGCTGTCACCTTTCACAACGATCTCGCCTTCACCCGTTTTAGAGTCCGGATCCAGTATCTTCACTTTCAGGTCTGGAAGAACAAGCCCGGTAGAACGGAATCTTGTTAAAGCAGGAGAACTCCCTGCAATGAGAGGAGAAGTTTCTGTTAATCCATAGCCAATCGAATATGGAAATTTTGAATCTCGAAGGAACCGTTCTGTATCTGGTGCCAGCAGAGCACCACCGATACCATAGAAATGAAGTTTCCCACCAAAAGATCTATAAAGTTTTTTTCCTGCAATTTTATGAAATGCTTTCCTGAACATCGGGATTCTGTATAATCCACGCAGTAGAAGACTTTTTGTAAATGTAGGTTGTATCTTTGTTTTGAATATTTTCTCCATGATAAGAGGAACTGTAAGGATCACGGTCGGTTTCACTTTTACCATTGCCGGAAGTAACACTCTTGCCACAGGTGGTTTATCCAGGTAATAGATGGCAGCTCCCTGCATGAATGGAATAATAAACCCAATTGTACATTCATAGGAATGAGATAATGGCAATATAGAAATCAACCTGTCAGTTTCTTTAATATCCTGAATTTTCAAAGTTGCAACAGCATTGAAAACAAGATTTTTATGAGTTAACATTACACCCTTGGAATGTCCTGTTGTGCCGGATGTATAGATAATAGACGCAGCGTTATCTTCTTGAACATCGTTACTGAATATTCCTGCAATTTTGAGAGCAGATTCTTTTAGTTTTGCAAATTCTTTTGTACCATCATTTACCAGTTGCTTTAATATCTCTTTTGTTGTTTCAGGTGGTATGATACTCAGATCATCGATCAGTATTCTAAGCCTGCTACCTTTCTTGATATTCAGTTTTCCGTATAACCTTTCAGATACAAAGATCGCTTTGCAGGCGGAATGATTTAAAATGTGTTGAATTTCATTCTCATGAAAGTCTGGCAGTATTGGTACGGCAATGGCACCCATAGTTGTAATCGCCAGAAAAGCGATTCCCCAGTTCGGTGAATTTTCCGCAAGGATAGCAACACGATCTCCCATTATTATACCATGATCATGAAGAAACAGGGAGACTTCCCGAACCTTGTTTTTTACTTCGTTGTATGTATTTTGATGTCCATCTACCCACGAAAGGGCAATTCGGTTTGGAAAACAATCGGCGCTTCTTTCCAGAACGCTTTTCAATGTAAGGCTTTTTAACTTATACATATCTATTCTCCTTCTTGTCACGGCGTCTTGTCACGGCGTAGTCCTGACTAAGCCGGAAGTCCTGACTAAGCCGGAAATCTTGACAAAGCTGGAAATCTTGACAAAGCTGGAAATCCTAACGAAGCTGGATTATCTTTTTCAGCCACCTGCCTTCGTTATCACTACAGCAAGGCAAGCTAAGAACGCCCCGATATAGTCGCAAGCTCCTTACGGGGCAGGCGAAGTTCCACTAAGAATCATCTTTTTTCTTTGATCTTTATTCTTCAATCTTCAATCTTCAATCTTCAATCTTCAATCTTCAATCTTCAATCTTCAATCTTCAATCTTTATCCTTATTACACAGAGCCAGTATACCAGTTGATCTTTCGGCTGATGTACATCACAACTGCCAGGATAACGAATAAGCCGACGCTTCCCAGAAGCAAAGCATAATCCTGAAGCTGCAGGAGCACATAAAGGAAACAATATAGAATGATGAGGATCAATGCAATGATCGAAGTTAATTTCTTATCTTTCAGCACGCTCTTTGTATATGCGGTTATCAATGCAATGGTGGCAATACTGGCTATAAGATATGCATATACGAAAGAAAGATGTTCCGATATCGAAAGCAATAATGTATAAAAAATGATCAAAGCTGTTCCCACCAGAAGATATTGGAACGGATGGATCTTTTTCTTGTTCAGCGTTTCCATCATGAAAAAAGAGAGGAAAGTCAACAGGATAAACATTATGGCGTATTTAACTGTTCTCATATTTTTCTGATATTCATCGACAGGCAAAAGCAATTCAACACCAAAGGCTGATGAATTAACATGATACTTATTCCCGATCCATGATTGAGGATAATTCCTGTTCAATTGCAATATTTTCCAATTTGCAGAAAAGCCTTCACTCGTAACTTCGCGGGATTCCGGAAGGAATTCACCTGTAAAGCTCGGATTACTCCAATCTGATATTACTTCCACATACGTTTCTTTTCCTAACGGTGAGAAATTCAATCTTCCGCTGCCGTTCAAGTTGATATTAAAAGAAAATTTATTATTTTCATTTCCAGGCTTAATGTTTATTCTTGTACTGAAACCCGATGTTAGAATATCACTTGATTCGATACCGGGATTCACATCGAGATCAGAATCGTTCCATTTAACTTTAATCGATTCCTTTATTCCTTTCATATGAGTAATTCCCACAGAAAAAAAAGCTTCATCCCACAGAATATCATTTTGTGATATATTGAATTTTTTCAGGTCTATCGAAGAAAAACTTCCATTGATCTCAAGGATAGTGTTGTATAATACAACTTCAAATATCCCTCGATAGCGGATCTCCGGTTCCACTTCTGATTTGATCGTTAATTCGTCAGGTAGAAAATGGACATAATAAGTATAAGTATTCCAATTACCTTTTTCATCTTTGAAATATTTCTTATATGGAATTGAGATGATCGGACCCGAGATTGTCTGCTCATGTCCCCATTTTCCACTAACTTCAAAGACTGCTTCATCTCTTCTCATCTCTCTTTCACGGATCAGAGACATTATCATCGCACTGGGAATAAGAAGTGCCAGAATTAATGCTCCGATGATCAGTAATTTTAATCCCAGTTTGTTTTTCGTTTTCTTCTCCTGCATTTATATCCTCCTTGAATAATTTAGATTCATACTTTAAGACTATTAACATTACAAAAGTCATACTCACCTTTTGAGTATTCAATTTGTCTCTCGTCACCAAGCCCCAGCTTGGTGTCGCTACAAACCAGAGGTTTGCGTTACATTATTTAAAACTTAGCACAAGTCTGAAAGATCTTGCCCGCCTATGGCGGATAAATGTTAAGTTGAATGTTACAACAACTTAAGTCAAGATTGGTAAAAGCCAACTTAACTCAAGTCTCTCAAGTTTATTTGCATTAGTCTCAAATGTCCCAGACTTTAACCATTCCAAAGGTTAAGAAATATTAAAAGTCACATAACCTTCGGAAGGTCATATGTCACTATTTCAGCAGCAGCATCTTCTTTGTTTTGCTGTATTTTCCACTCTTTAAATTATAGAAATAAATCCCGGAAGCTACGGGTTTATTGTTCTCATCTCTTCCGTTCCAAACCACCGAGTGTTTTCCCGAAGAGAGCTGACCTGCTGATTTGCTGAGCAGCTGTTTCACTTTCTGACCTTTCAAATTATAAATTGTTAACTTTGCATCCTTAGCGTCCTTTGCGGTTAATGAAAAAGAAATTGTAGTTGCAGGACTGCGACCGGCTCCTGACGGTTTGAACGGGTTAGGATAGTTACCATTAAGATCAGTTGAAAGTGGAATGATCTGATCGTTAGTCCCTACGGTTTGATATTCGACTGTTTCCGATGCTTCGGATTCCATTCCTGTCTGGTTTACAGTAGTTACGTAAAACTGATAGAAAGCAGGATATATGAAATCGTTGTAGATATATGCAAAACCGATAGTATTATCATAAACTTCAAACTGACCCTGATCTACAGATCTGTAGATATTGAAGTGATCGAAATCGTTTATATTCGGCATATCCCAACTTATCGTGATAGATTCATCAAAATTTTCAATTAATGCAACATTTTCCGGTGCAGGAGGTGTTTGTGGCTCAGTTCCATAAGATATTTTTCCATATCCCACCGGATTGAATAGATTAATGTTATCGATGGGCCACCAGCCGTCAAAACCATGAGGAGCGGGTGCATTATCATCCAGAAC
>JAUVLE010000007.1 GCA_030595905.1 Candidatus Cloacimonadota bacterium
GACGCAGTCCAAGTACAACTATTTCTTTTTCCACCGCAAAGGACGCGAAGGACGCAAAGATAGAGATCTATAATATCAAAGGACAAAAGGTTAAGACTCTGGAGTGCAATAACTATGTTATTGCAGAAGCGACGGAGTCGCTTCACCACGTAACCTGGAATGGAAAAGATGAAAACAATAAACCTGTGAGTTCCGGAATTTATTTTTATACACTTAAATCGGGTAAATATATTTCTACGAAGAAAATGATCCTTCTGAAATAGTGTGACTTTCGGAATGGTTTAAAAGTCAAAAACCTGTTAAGTTCATTAATCATCTTATGAAATTGAAAAGTAGATCCCCATTATTTTGGATTATGATAGCAGTAAATGTTTATTGGACATTAATTGTGTTATTCTCGATCCTGATTTATATTTCTCCCACGTCAGAAAACATTGAAGGAACGGGTTTTCTATTAATGTTCGCAGGGTTACCAAGCTCAATGCTGGTCGCTTTGTTCCCACAAGATATTTCCATTGAAATGCAACTTTTCTGGATGATATTGTTCGGTTATATTCAATTTAATCTGGTAGGATTTTTTGTTGGAATGATAATCAGGAAAATATCGAAAAAAAGATGAATGGTTATTACAATGTAGTCAAAAAATAGCTTGAATTAAATTTCGCACACAATTGAATTAGTATGAATAAATGTATCATAACCCGATAGTTTGGAAAATCAGAGTCGGGTTATGAAATACATTTTAAACAGCGTAGCTGTGGAATATTTGTAAGCAGGTGTGTAAACGCCTGTAAAAAAGGTCATACGATAACAATAACTCTGTAGGAGCGACATATTTATTGAAACCTTGCGAAGGGTTGAAAATTGGAGAATTTCTTCCATATAACCCTTCGCACTGGTTGGTCTGCTCTCTCACCGTTCGGAAGGTTTGAAAGAAATATTGAAAGAAACTGACCGTTCCGAAAGTTTTTCTGCCTTAGGTAAATTTACAATCATCAGTAAAATCACCAGAGGCGATTAAAAAGCCGGACACTGTCCGCAAGGTAATCTTATTCTGTAACAGCTTGCCCTCTATGCCGTTCTATTATAATCCAAATCTCACGCTTCGGGTTACAAAGATCATGGTTTTTAATAATTTCAAAGTCTAAAAAACTCAACTGGGAATGGTTAATTCTTATTTTATTCCCAAACACTAATCTTGGAATAATTATTGCATCTAAAGAAAATAAATTATAAAAGGAGTAGAAAAGAAAATGAAAAAGATTTTTACTATTATAATACTAATAATTTCAAGTTTTTCTTTATATGCAGATTGGATCGATATACCCGAAAATGCCGGGAAAAAACTTTTTGAACATACTTCTTATGGAAAGGAAAGTACAGACATCCGGTTTTCTTTAAATGGTTACGAAATTGAAACGATTGTAGAAAACGAAGAAAGCTACAAGAAAATATCATACTGGAATGAAGGTGAATTTGTAGAAATCGGTAAACCAGACCTGCCAAGATTCTCAAGATTGATCGCCATCCCAAACGAAGGTGAAGTATCTTTTACTATTAATTTTTTGGAAGATGAGATCATTCCGGATATAAACATATATCCAAGGCAGTCTTTAAAAAGCGAAAGCCGGATCAATTCAAGAGAATTCGTTATTGATGAAGGATTCTACGAAAGTACAGAAGTTTTTCCTGTAAAAATCGTTCAGATCGGTGAACCTGCCATTATGAGGGATTACCGCATCGTAAATGTTACGATCAATCCGTTTCAATATGATCCGCAGAACAATAAATTGCGAATTGTAAAAAATGTAGACATCACAGTGAATACAAATGGTAGAGGTGGTGAAAATATAAAACTGAACGATCGGAAAAAATCACGATTCTTTGAATCGACTTACCGGTCGACGATTCTTAATTACGATTCTATTACATCCCGCAATGATGAATTCCAATCTCCATGTTACCTCTTTATTTATCCGAATAATGCTTCTATCGAAGCCACGCTGGAAATCCTGGCGGACTGGAAACACCAGAAAGGATTTGAAGTTGTAATGGCAAGCACAACTCAGACCGGAACTTCGCTTACCAGTATAAAAAACTATATCCAGACTGCTTATGATACGTGGGAAAATCCTCCTGAATTCATTTGCCTGGTTGGCGATGCCGGCGGCTCCGTTAATATTCCTACGGATCATTGTGGCGGTGGAGAAGGTGACCATGGATATGTCCGCCTGGAAGGTGGGGATATCCTTGCTGATGCTTTTATCGGTCGTCTTTCTGTTGCATCGAATACAGACCTGCAAAAAATAGTCGCTAAGATCGCCAAATACGAAAGAACACCTTATATGGGAACAACAGATTGGTATAACAGGGCAATATTAGTAGGAGATCCTACAACTTCTTCGGGTATTTCACCTATGTACACAAAACAAAGTATAAAAGAAATGATAAATGCTTCTCACCCGAATATGAATTGTATTGAGATCTATTCATCACCATTTGTATCTCAGATGAGCAGCAACCTTAATAACGGTTCAACATATTTCAATTATAGAGGTTATTGGGGTATGAGCGGATGGAACACTTCAAATATTTCTTCTCTGACAAATAGTTTCATGCTTCCTTTTGCGGTTTCTCTCACTTGCGGAACGGGTGATTTTGAAGGAACTTCAGACTGTATCAGCGAAAGATTTTTAAAAGTTGGTTCTACCACCAATCCCACAGGAGCGATCGGTGCAGTGAGTACAGCTACTCTTTCTACTCATACCAGTTTCAACAACAGTGTGGATGCCGGTATCTTTTACGGTATCTTTGCCGAAGAGATATATCATATGGGCGGTGCATTAAATAGAGGTAAACTGAACCTTTATTTGAATTTTCCTCAGAATCCCAGCAATGCAGTATTCAATTTTTCTTACTGGAACAGCCTGATGGGAGACCCGGCGATAGAACTTTGGACAGATGTCCCGCAGGAAATGATCGTGAATTATGAAAGCCAGCTTTCTATAGGAACAAATTACCTGGAAGTAATAGTGGAAGATTCTAACGGCTATCCTGTAGAAGGAGCCTGGGTAACAGCATTATTGGGTGACGATGATATTTTTGCTTCTGATCTTACAGATGAAAACGGATATGTTATCCTGGATGTGGATGCACAGATAACCGGAACCGCCGACCTGACCGTGACAAAACATAATTTTATTCCTCATCTCGGTGAATTTGATATAGGCGAAAGCGATAGATTCGTTAATGTTTTCGAACTTCAGATAGATGATGATGCAAGCGGTTCTTCTTCCGGGAATGGCGATGGAAACATCAATCCTTCCGAAAGTATAGAATTGAACGTGAGCCTGAAGAATTTCGGAACGCAAACCGTGAATAATGTAACTGCGGTCATATCTACGGAAAACGATTTTATAACCATTACAGATGCAGCAGAAGATTATGGAGATATTGCTTCTGGAACTTCTGTCTATTCTTCCGATGATTTTGATCTTTCCGTTGATAGTGATGTGCTCGGCGGAACAGAGATCAGGCTTGATATTCAGATCGAAGATGGACTCAGCAATTTGTGGACGGATGTTATCTATCTGCAGGTGGAAGGACCCAATCTTTATGTAAATGATTATTCTATAGTAAACGATCCTAATGGTATCTTGGATCCCGGAGAGACAGTTGAACTTGTGATTACAATAGAGAATCTCGGATCAGTCGATGCTTCCGATATTAATGGAATTATTTTCTCTACGAGCAACATGATAACCATTGAAGATGCCGATGGCGTTTTTGGCGATGTAACAGCAGGAGGAACAGCATCGAATAATAGCAATAAATTTGAAGTAACGGCAAATACCCAGATCATTCCGGGAACTCAATTCATTTTGGAACTTAAGCTTTATAATGCAGATGGATATGATAACACCGTTACATTCCCGATAAATGTGGGAACCGTTTCCATCACCGATCCGGTTGGACCCGATGCTTATGGATATTACTGCTATGATGACGGAGATACGGGATATTACAATGTGCCAATTTATGACTGGATCGAAATTAACACAATAGGAACGGAAATTCCTTTGTATGACGGTGGAAATGCCGGTGATTCGGAAGATGTGGATTTACCGATCACATTCAGGTTCTACGGTGAAGAGTATAATACAATAACGGTCTGCTCGAATGGTTGGATAGCACCGGGTCATTCGGATATGAGTTCATACATGAACTGGAATATACCCGGACCGCTTGGTCCTTCCCCCATGATAGCTCCTTTCTGGGATGACCTTAAAACAGGCAGCGGAAGTGTGTATTATTATTTTAATAGCAGCAGTAATTATTTTGTGGTCGAATGGGATAATCTTCAATCTGATTTTAACAGTGCCCAGGAAACATTTCAGGTTATTCTTTATGATTCCAATTATTACCCTACTGCTACGGGTGACAGTGAAATGAAATTCCAATACAAAGTAATAAATAATTGTGATCAGGGAAATTATCCTTATCAACACGGACAATATGCCACCGTCGGTATCGAAGACCATTCCGGTCTGATCGGGCTGGAATATACATTTAATAATTCATATCCAACTGCTGCCAAACATCTGCAGAACGAAATGGCTTTATTGATAACAGGTCCGTCTATCGCTTTTGAAGAACCTTTTATTGTGCTTGGCGGAATAACGATCATCGATGCAAATAGTAACGGACAGCTTGATTATGCAGAAGATGCGGATCTTGATATTCTGCTTAATAACCTTGGAGAAAATTCTGCTACAGGGATTTCAACAGTTATATCAAGTTCAGATCCATACATCACCATCACGCAAGATACTTCCAATTATAATAACATTGCAGGTGGAAGCTCGGGTACTAATCTAACGGATTTCAGTGTTACCGTTGATGAAAATTGTCCGGATAGTCATATTGCAGCTTTTGTGATCAATGTAACAAGTAATGAAAATACATGGGAACTCTATTTCACACAGGAACTAAATGCACCGATCATCGAGTTCAGTTCCGTGCTTGTTAATGATGGACAGAATAATATCTTAGATCCCGGCGAAACTGTCGACCTGCTGGTTTCTTATGAAAATATAGGCGGTGCGGATGCTTATAATGTAGCATCGGAAATTCTTACGACAGATATTTTTGTAACTATTAATTCCGCTACATACGATTTTGGAGATTTCTCCAGCGGATCGATATGCACTGCAATATATAATGTTACTTGTGATGGAAGTGCACCCGTTGGTCATGGGGCAGAGATCGATTGGACGATAAACGGTGATTATGGTTATTCAGCTGTTGGTGAATTTGTTCTTGCTATCTCCCAGGTTCCCGTGCTTATAACAGAGAACTTTAATACTTTCCTGCCGGATGGATGGTCAAGAACTTCTACATCCGGGCAGATAAACTGGGCTCAAGGATCCGGTAATAGTGCCGGAGGTACTGCGGCGGAAGCTCAATTCTCATGGTCACCTTCAACCATAGCAGTTCAAAGATTGATAACCATGCCGATAAACACAATGGGTTCCTCATCTCTTGACCTGGAATTCAAACATATGGTAGATAACTGGGGTGGAGGATATTCTTTACGGGTTGAAACTACCAGTAATGGAAGTAATTGGAATACAGTTTGGGAGATCAATCCCAATGGAAATGTTGGTCCTGAATTATTACAGATGGATGTAACAACCCCCGATGTAGGTTCATCCACCTTCCAACTTGCCTTTGTATTTGATGGTGATTCTTGGGATATAAATTACTGGTATGTGGATGATGTGATAATTGAAGGTGGAAGTCCTCAAACTATGGGCTATATAAATGGAGAAGTCTCACTTATAGGCGGTTCCGGAAATATCGAAGATGTAGAAATAATTGCCGGAGCATTTCAAACTCACCCGGATGAATATGGAGATTATATCCTGCCGGTAACACCCGGAACTTATGATGTTTCTGCAAATTTAGAAGGATATGGAACTTTAACGGAGAGTGATGTTGTAGTTATCCAGAATCAGGTAGTAATGGTAGATTTTGAACTGACATTTCTCGATATTCCTGTTGATCTTACTGCTACGGTAGCTACTGATGATGTTACACTCGAATGGAATATGCCTGTGTTATCGAGAGAAAATTTTGAAGGCAGAATAACAACAAGCAATAGCTCGAATGTTCGGGAAAAAAATGAACTTCAGATTTCAGATGAATATGCAGACAAAGACGAAACAGTAAGAAACGAACGGATTTTAACAGGGTTCAAGGTCTATCGAAATGAAGTCGAGATCGCCGAGATAACAGATGCCGCCACAATGTATTATGAAGATAATGACCTGGAGAATGGAGTTTATGAATATTATATAACTGCTATTTATGAAGGAAGTGAGTCTTTGCAGTCGGATGTTGCTGTTGCAGAGATAGATTTTTCTGCTGCAGAAGAAGATATCCTGATCCCGAAAGTAACCTCCCTGATCGGTAATTATCCCAACCCTTTCAATCCTACAACGACTATTTCTTTTAATATCTCTCGCAAAGACGCAAAGCACGCAACGGTAGAAATCTACAATATCAAGGGTCAGGAAGTTAAAATGCTTCTTGATGAAAAAATGAATCCTGGTTCCCACAAAGTTATCTGGAATGGAAAAGATGATTCGGGTAGGAACGTATCCAGTGGAATATATTTCTACATGTTCAGTACAGGAGATTATTCTCAAACAAAAAGGATGCTGCTTTTAAAATAGAACCGGAAAGAATTTGCTTGTGTGATCTGTGAAAGATTTTAATAAAGAACTTACAAATTAGAAAACGGGGGAATAGTGAAAAAGATATTTGTCATTATGGCGATAATGATCGTTACGATTTCGATTTCTGCGGAAATTCGATATGAAAATAATCCTGATAGAGTAAGAATTATTTTTGATAATGATGGTTATACGGAATGTGAAGAAAACATTTTCAAGGTAATTGCACTACCATCCAGAAATGCAGAGATCATAGTCAATAACTGTGAAGTCTCTGTTTTTTCCACTGATGGTGATCTTTTGGAAAGCAAAACTATCAGAGGTGATAATAAGATCGATATCAAGCAGAGTTTTGTGATGAGAGACCTTTTTGCACACCAGATAAAAATAAATGTTTCCGAATCGAACTACGAAACAAAGACGATAATCAAGAAACTGGATTTTGAGATAGTAGCAGATGAGATCGAAAGCACTCCGGATAAGATATCGATGGCTTTTCTTCCAATATACCGTTCTATTGTCGATAATTTTGATAGATCATATCTCAGAGATGCTTCCGTTCTTCCTTCTAAAATGCTGATAATTACTCACGATAATGCAGGTATTCTTGCTGACCTTCCGTATTTTACAGACTGGAAAAGAGCAATAGGAATTTCTACGGAAATTGCAAAGATCGAAGAGATCGGCAGTACGAGCGAACAGATAAAATCTTATATTCAAAATATTTATGATACTCAAGAATATCCACCGGACTATGTTCTTCTTCTCGGGGATTTTAATGGAGATTATGCCATTTCATCTTTTTTTATCAGCAGCGATACGGAAAACGATGTAACCGATCATCCGTTCACGCTTCTGGATGGTGATGATTATTTCCCGGAAATGATCATCGGAAGGATGTCTATCGATACAAGGGAAGAATTTCAAACTATTATTTCCAAAGTACTACATTACGAAAAAGAACCATACATGGGAAGTACTCATTGGTTCGAAAATGCCTGCCTTGTTGCAGGTAATTACAGCAATTCTCCTCCTACTCCTTCCACTCCTATCAAAGTTACAAAATGGCTTCGGGACAAAATGTTGAACTATGGATATAACCAGATTGATGAAGTCTATTATGATGAAATATTATATCCGTATTATCCGGGAACAGATGAGATAATATCTTCAATCAATAGTGGTGTTGGTTTCGTTACATATCGCGGTTGGGGAGATGCCAACGGATGGCATTATCCATATTTTCATACGGAAAATATTGATGAATTGAGCAATGGATTTTTTCTTCCGGTCATCTGCTCGTTTGTTTGTAATTCCGGCGACTTTGCCAATACCGTAGATCCGTGCCTGGGTGAGAAATGGTTGACTGCCGGTTCCCCATCATTACCTCAGGGTGGAGTGGTCTTCATTGGTCCATCAGACCTTCATACGAGTACAAAACTGAATAATTCAATTTTTTCCGGTTTTTTTGTCGGTCTTCTCGATGAAGATATATTTTCTTTTGGAAGTGCCGTGCTCAGAGGGAAATATGAATTGTATGATAATTTTCCTCTTAATAGGGAACATGGTGGAGATGTTGAATTTTATTATCATGTATATAATATTTTAGGAGACCCGTCCCTGATGATGTGGACCAAAGTTCCGCAAGATATAAACTGCACTTTGCCGGAAGAAGTAAGCATTGGAACGAACTATCTTGAAATAAGTCTGCCGAATATGGATGGTGCAATTATAACAGCGATCAAAGGTGATGAATTCTATGCTGTAGATATTATTGAGGATGGTCAGGCTTTGCTTTATCTCGATTCACAAACTGCAGGAGATATTCACATCACAATATCAAAACCAAATTATCATCCTTTAATTGATACAGTAAATGTGGTTGCATCGAACGTTGATGTAGGTTTATTTGATGTTGATACGGGTGGAGCTGTAATTTCCGGAGAGGATGTTCAGCTTTCACTTACTCTCAAAAATTTTGGAAGTCAGACGGCTAATTTGGTTTCTGCCGATCTCTCATCTGCAAATCCATTTGTGAATATCGTAACTACAACAGCAAATTATGGTGATATTACTGCCGGAGGAACTGCTTCGCAGGATTATGATATCGAGGTTCTTGCAACCTGCCCGGATAATTCTATTATAGAATTGTCTCTGAATATTTCCACGGGAAGTACTTCAAAATTTGAATTTATCGTCAGTGGTTTGATATTAGAGGTTTCGGATGTAACGGTAAATGATGAGAATGGAGTATTAGATCCGTCAGAAGAAAGCGATATTACAGTTACAATAGAAAATATCGGTACTTTCGGCGCCGGTGGATTGCAGGCTGAACTTGTTTCTCTTTCCGGCGATGTGACGATTACTTCTTCCCAATACAATATCGGGAATATAAATGTGGATGAAACCGGTACTGCGGATTTTTCTGTTCTGGTAAATACAGATTGTCATGTAGGGAAAAACATTCCTTTCAGGGTGGATATTGAAGATGGAAACGGTCTTCAGACTTCGGTATATTTCAACCTGGAAGTTGGGTTGATAGGAAATACTTCTCCTACCGGACCGGATAGTTTTGGTTATTATGCTTACGACAGTTATGACGTTTCATATACAAATAAACCGGAATACCAATGGTATGAAATAGATCCTGAAGAAGGTGGCAGCGGAACGGTTTTTGAAATGGGAGATGATGTTTCCAAAACTATTGCCATGCCGTTTGATTTTCCATTTTACGGTGTTGTGAGTGACAGCATGACTATTTGTACGAACGGCTGGATCTCGATTCAGCCAACCTGGGAGACTTATTTCCGTAACTGGAATATTCCTTCTGCTCTTGGTCCGTATGGAATGATAGCTCCATACTGGGATGACCTCATCGGTGAAACAGTTGGTGAAGAATTTGAAAAAATGAGGATCTGTTATTATTACGATCAGAGTGAGAATATATTTATTGTTGAATGGAATAAATGTTTCAATCGCTTCGATAATGTTTCCATAGAGAAGTTCGAGTTAGTCCTGTATGATCCGGTCTTTTATCCAACAGCAGATGGAAACGGTGAGATACAATTCAATTATCACACCGTGAATAACCCCGATATAAATAGTAATTACTGTACTGTTGGAATCGAGAACTTCAACCAGTCTGATGGAATTTGTTATACTTACGCAGGTATTTATCCTGCCAGCGCTGCACAACTTTGTAATAACCTGGCTATCAAGTTCTCTACCGATCCTCCTGAATTTGTTGATCCTGTTGTTCCAAATGCAGATTTCTCTGCTGATATAACATGCGGGATCATACCCCTGGAAATTAACTTTGAAGATGATTCTACGCCTGAATATTTTTTCAATTCCTATGAATGGAATTTTGGTGATGACTCTCCGGTTAGCACTTACGTGAACCCACCACATATTTTTGAAGAACCAGGTTCGTATGATGTGATCCTGACCGTGACGAACGATGCTGGAATAGATTCAAACACAAAAGAAGATTATATTGCAGTCTTTCCTTCAGAATCTTTGATCTGGCCGGGAGATACAAATTATGATGGTTCTGTGAATGAGGATGACATAATTCCGATAGGTATATATTGGCAGCAAACAGGAGACCCACGGTCTTCGACTTCATTTAATTGGGAAGGAAATGATTATCCGGGTAATTGGAATCTTCAAATAGCTTCACTTGCAGATTGTAATGGAGATGGTCTGGTGAATATTACAGATGTTCTGGGTATCTGCCTGAACTGGAACTCTACACATAGTGTTGCTATGTGCGCTCCACCCGATGCCCATGATATTATTGAATATCGTGAAAATTTTGTTGAGATATATAATTCACTTGGTGATAGCGGAGTTGAATTACTTCTGAAGAATCATATTGCAGAAAGATTTGATCTGCCGATAATCGAGCCTGTGCAGGTAAACTGGCTTTCACAAAACTATCCCAATCCATTCAATCCGACCACAACAATTAAATTTACTACCGTAGAGCGAAGTCCGGCTACTGACGGAAACACTGAAAAAAACACCGAATTAATTATCTATAATATCAAAGGTCAAAGAGTGAAGTCATATACTATCGATCGATCGTCATTGGTCGAGGGTCAAGGTTCAGTTATATGGAACGGGAAAGATTCTACTAACAAACCTGTTTCATCCGGAATTTATTTTTACCAGTTGAAAATAGATAATAAACCTTTTTCCACAAAACGAATGTTGTTATTGAAATAGTGACATATGACCTTCCGAAGGTTATGTGACTTCAAATAATTCTTAACCTTCGGAACGGTTAAAAGTCTGGGGATATTTGGCGCTAATGCAAATAGTGACCTTCGGAATGGTTTAAAAGCGAATGTTTTTTTAACTTCCGTCTAATCGCCAAAGGCGACTATAAACCGAATTTGTCGCAAAGATAGAAGTTCTAATAAGGAGTCGATAGATGAAGAAAATATTATTAATAACCTGTGTAGTCGTTTCGATATTGGTTTTTTCCTGCTCTAAAAGCAGTACAGAACCGGAAGATAAGGAATTAATTCTTTCGATAATTCCTTCCGAGCAAACGGTTAATACTGGTTCGGATGCAACTTACTCTGTAAAAATTGAGAATGTATCCGATCTTTTTGCAATAACCTGTGAAATAGTTTTCGATAGCACAAAAGTTACTTTGCCGGATAATCCGGTAACCGATGGTAATTTTTGGACAGCAGATTTCATATCGACGAGTATTGGTGATAGTGACAGGTTAAATGTTTGTATAGGATTGGAACAGACTGCGGGAGAGGATGGTTTAGATGGTGATGGGATTCTCTTTGATTTCAAAGTAACAGGAATCCAGGCAGGTGAAAGCGACCTGATCTTTCAGAACCTGAACCTGATCGATGAAGATGGTGAACCGGTTGATGATTTTAATGAGATAGAAATTAAAAATGGTAAACTGATAATCCAGTAAAGAATTATGTATAGCCTGATAATCGGACTTCTTATCCTGATAATATTCGGTATAATCGAATACCGCAGGAATTCTTTTTATAGAAAAAAAATTCCAATAGTAATCCATATAAACGGAACACGGGGAAAATCCAGTGTTACGCGTCTGATAGCAGCCGGTCTCCGAGCCGGCGGGAAACGAACTATTGCCAAAACAACCGGTTCTGCTCCAAGGCTTATCTTTGAAAACGGGAGAGAAACTCCGATCATTCGGCATCATGGAGCAAATATAAAGGAACAACTGAAAATAATTAAATTTGCTGCAGAGAAAAAAACCGAGATATTAGTACTGGAATGTATGGCGGTTACTCCGGAATATCAATGGGTCACAGAGCATAAAATAGTAAGATCGAATATCGGGATTATCACCAATTCCAGGCTCGACCACCTCGACTTGATGGGACCCGGAATAAAAAATGTCACATTATCTTTGTGTAACACTTTTCCGCCAAAGGGAATTGCTTTCACATCCGAAAAGAAAATGTTTCCGCTGATGAAGAAGCAGGCAGAAATATCTAAGACAAAACTCATCCTTTCTGATGAGAAAAACATTTCCGATGAAGACATGAAAGGTTTTTGTTATATCGAGCATAAAGAGAACGTTGCACTTTCACTCGATGTTTGTGAACATCTTAAAATCGATAGAAATGTAGCTTTGAAAGGCATGTATGAAGCCAGTCCGGATATCGGTGCTTCAGAAATATTTTTCACGCGGTTTGAAGATAAAATGATATACTTCTCTCATTCATTTGCTGCCAACGATCCGGAATCGACAGAGTTCCTGATTAAATATATCAAAGAATTGCATCCGCATATCAAATCTACTATAATAGTTCTAAGCACAAGAGCAGACAGGATGTTCCGTTCAAAACAATTGATCAGAATGCTTGGGAATATTGACTATGATAAAATTCTGTTGATAGGAGAACAAACCAATACAATAGCAGCCTATGCTTCCAAGCATAAGATTTCTTCTAACAAAATATTAAATTGTGGATGGACAACTGGAAAGCAGCTTTTAAATATTATTTCTAATATAGATGCAAAAGAGATAATGCTTTTTGGAATTGGGAATATTGGCGGTAATGGAGGGATTATAGTCGATCATTTCAGAAAAATAAATATTAAAAGGCAAATATGAAAATTCGGGTATTATTATTTTTTATAGCTATAAGATTTCGATTTAATAAAGAGGGAATATAAATGTTTGAAGTTGCAATTGGATTAGGTGTTCTTATCAGTTTATTTTTTTTGGAAACATTTGGTGCGGCAGCCGGCGGGATAGTTGTTGCAGGTTATATGGCAATGTATCTTCACCAGCCGGTTACGATCCTTGCTACAATATCGATTAGCTTTATAGTTTTTCTTATTGTAAAGTTACTCGGGAAAGTAATGTTTATTTATGGAAGAAGAAGGATGGTGATAACGGTACTTCTCGGTTTTATTCTTGGCTGGGTCGCCAGGTATTATGGTTTATTCTCTGGTTTACCAACCGGATATTCCGTAAATGTAATAGGTTTTATTATTCCCGGTCTTATCGCGAATTCGATGGAGAAACAGGGCATTATTAAAACATTATCTATAATGATAGTTGCTGCAGTTGTTGTAAGGTTTTTATTGATCCTGATCTTCGGTGGAAAATTAATTGGTTAGAGGAGAATTATGTTTATTCCCAGTGCAAAATCCAAATTAAGTTTGATCACAGTATTTTTGCTATCTATCGTTCTATTTATTTGGGTGGATAGCAGCAGAGTATTTGTAAAAGAGAAAAATTTTGAAGAAAAATATAAAGCTGCCAAATTGATGCAAAGAGCAGAAAAAATGATCAAAGAATACAGGATCAGCCAGAATTCTACTTTCGATGAAGTGAACGATCCGAATGAAACCATGCTGATTGGCGAAAAAAATACTTTAATAACAACCGATAGAGGAAACCTGACAGCAAAACTTACAAGTTTGAATCCTAATTTTGCAGCAGTGATGATCGATATGTTCAAAACAGCAAAACTGAAAAAAGGTGATAAAGTTGCAGTTAGCTGTACAGGTTCTTTTCCAGGCATCAATTTAGCTGTTATGAGTGCTGCCAAAGTATTGGATATCGATCTGATAATGATATCTTCGGTCGGAGCATCTATGTTTGGTGCTACAGATACTTCATTTACATGGCTCGATATTGAAACACTTCTTAACGATAAAGAGATATTTGCTTATAAGAGTGTTGCGGCTTCACTGGGTGGGGGTAGAGACCTGGGCAGAAGCCTTACAAAAAAAGGTAGAAAAATAATCGAGAAAACAATATCACAAAATAATGCTCAATTGATCCATGAAGAAAGTCTTGAAAAAAATATTAAAGCAAAAATGAAAGTATTCAAAAAATATGCAGATGGAGAAGAAATAAAGCTTTATATAAATATAGGGGGTGGATTATCCAGTTTGGGAAGCACAATAAATGGAAGATTGGTCAGCCCCGGTTTTCATAGGTACCTATACTTAAAGAATCTGCCTGTAAAAGGTACGATGTTCCTTTTTGCAGATGAAGGAATTCCCATATTGCATCTTCTCGATATAATCAAAATAACAGAAAAATATGAATTACCCATTGCTCCCGAACCACTTCCCGAACCCGGAACAGGAAGGGTTTTTGAAGATGAAAGATATAATATAACCGTTGCAGCTATAGCTTTAGTTATCATGATAATCCTGATATTGCTCGTGATCTTCTTTGATCACAAACAACTGAAACTAAGAGAAGAGGAAATAAATCTCTAAATGAAAAAAAAGAGCTTTTTTATACTATTTTTCTTGTTTATGATTTTATGTCAAAGTCATACTGCTGATATCCAATATGATAAAGATTATGAAAAATTTCCTATTTTCAATAAAAAAAATGGGAAAGTGATCTATTACTTTATTGTGCATTCTAATAAGAAATTAAAATTAAGAACGTTTGATGTCGATACATTACAGATTTATTCGAGAGTGCTGTCAGACAAAAAAGTTTCTTATTCATATAAGATAAAAAACAAGAAAAAAAAAGTAGTAACAAAAAAAGGAAAATTAAGTAAGGTCTCACGAGGGCTTGGCGGTGAGAGTGTTTCTTCTTATAATAAATTGTTATTTCCTATAAAAAGATCAAAAGAAAAAATAGAAATAACAAATTTATCGAAAAATGATCTGCTATTTAAAGTAGCATCAAATAAGATCCATAATAATAATCATAAAGTCAAATATATTAAATTCTCACCGGAAAAATATGAAGAAGACTTAACACTTTTAATCAACGATAAATCTTATACTTACTTTGATCCCCAAAAAGAAAATATAGAGTTTACATTAGAAGGTCCTGTAGTTCTTAAAATTATCAGTAGAATCTTATTTGGGAAAAAGGAAAATACAAAAGCATTTTATAACTACCGCATATTTGATAATGAAGAATTATTAGGGGAAATTGATTGTTCGGCTTCCCCGTCAAAAAAAGCAGTTTTGTTCAACAACACAGAAGAAATCCCTTCTTCCGGAGACGCTCATATTTTTATGTTTGCAAAAGGTAAACACCGGATCAGGATCGAAGGTGATAATGAAAACAAAGTGATATTCAGATTCTATATAAGCAGATCTTCTGTGGAGATTATGGAAAAATGAAAAAAATATTCTATCTGATACTGATTTTATTAATTTCAACTATTTTGTATTCAAAAGAGATTTCTTTTTACGGCAAAGTTGATGTGAAAAATTATTATTGTAATAATATCCTGAAACTGTCATCGCACGATATATCAAGATTCAAAGATGGAAATGAAACTGAGAAATTCAAGATCGATACAGTCGATGATTTCATTACTTCTGCAAAGTGTGGACTGGGAATTAGACATAAAGCAATTGCAGGTCACACTCAAATTGATCAGTTGGAATTCAAGTATAACAAATATTGGAATAACGGTATTAAAGATGATGGCAATATCAGCTTTTCTATCAAACAATTTTTCAGCAGGAAATTGAATATTACGATCGGCTACTCTTATTATCCGGAAATATATCTTAACAGGTACAAAAGTGTATTGGATGAAGAAGAAAGATACAAAGATTTTACCTATTCAAAAAATGCATATAACGGTCGCATATTTTGGAATTTTCATTCGAGAATGAACCTGAAATATGAATTAATATTTTCTCAACTGTTTTATAATAAATATTTTACAGAATACGATGCTGATAATTTTGAAAACCTGGTAGGACTGGATATAAAACCGGATAAAAATGTAAGAATAAATTTAAACTATTATTATAAGAACTCGAATGCAGATGCAGAAGAAGCTTTTGACGATCCCGAAAATATTTCTGTTATCAAGGATGCATCTTATAAATCTAACAAGTATGGAATGATAATATCATTTCCTCATCTTCTATTGCTTTTTTCAAAGCCGCTTCTTTTGAATTCAAGCTTCAACTATGAGATAAAGTATTTCCAATCTGAAAATGAAAAGGATGAATTTCATTATGCCCGTGACGATGATATTATCGAGTTAAAAGCAAATATTAAATATTCTTTGAATAAAAAAAGTAAACTCAGCACTTTTTTTAAGTATGAAAAAAGAAATGCATCTTCACCTTATAAAGATGTAGAGAGAGATAAAACATATTCTTTATATGAAATTGGATTTGTTTTAAGTTGTTCGATATAGTGGCAGAATTGGGGTAACCTTTTTTAAGTATGTCTCATTATCGGGACAAACTGTCTTATTGATTTATAAATTTTTTTGTTGATAAAAATAATTAACCAATTCATTCTATTTAAGTTACGTAGAATCAGGATTTTAATCTCTTAGTTGGATTAACAATTGCATTTATTTTAAAAAATATTGTTAAATTGTTCTTTAGATAGAAAATATCCAAATTAAATTAATGTGGGCAAAGTTGATCTGTAAAATTTCTCGAAACTTGCAATAGAGATAGTCAGTAAAAAAAAACTTTATAAAAAAAATTTTTATATTGACACGAGAAGATGAGTTTGGAAAAAATAACACAGAGAAGTTTAAAAAAAAATAGAGTTGTGTTCAACAACACTTTAATCAAAAGGGAATTCTCCTAAAAAAGGAGGGAGTTATGAGAAAAATAGTTTTTTGTTTTATAGTTTTACTGTTGCCGTTGATATTGGTAGCAGCTACGATTGATATAAGTGCAAATGGTTTACGTGGTTCCGGCGGAGCTCTCGATAACACCGCAGTTTACGGAGAAACAGTTTCTGTGACTATAAGGTTTTCAACAACTAATATGGCTACTATCGATGGTACTTATTGTGCGGTAAATAACTATCCTTTTACTACATATGATGATGAAGTTATGGTGCATTATTACGATGGACAAGACCCCGGTACCAGTAATTATTTAGGTTTTATGCATGTTAGTATAAATAATTTTAATGTTCAGGGATCTTTACCCGTCACATCATGTACATTTGATTTTACTTTACCAACCTGGAGTGGTAATACTGCATACTCATTTCAAATTTCATGTGGTCTTATAGGAAATAATACTAATGATCCACCTGTCGTTGAAAGATTAGGACTTTGTTCAAGTTATATCAATGTCCCTGGAACATTTAATATCATTTCTACAGGCTCAATAGCGTTTTGGTTTGATTATCTTGATAACAACGGCAATCCTCTGCCGGTAACTTTGAGTTCTTTTACTGCTTCTTTTGTAGATGATACTCCAACTCTTTATTGGACAACTCAGAGTGAAACAAATAATAATGGCTGGAATGTTTATCGTTCGATTTCCCAGAATATCGGACAGGCAATGCCATTAAATGTTGATCTGGTTCCCGGGCAAGGTACAACCTCGGAACCAACGAATTACCAATTTTATGATAATCATGGAGTAGAGGAAAACACAACCTACTGGTATTGGATTGAAAGTATTGATTTCTCTGGAGAAACAGAACTTTTTGGACCTATCTCATTATTGATCCCGCTTGGTGGAGGTAACTTCGGAACTCCCGCTACACCGGATGATTATGGGCTGCATCAGAACTATCCAAATCCGTTCAATCCCAGTACGGTAATAAAATTTGCACTTAAAGAAGCCAGTTATGGAGAATTGACAATTTATAACATCAAGGGTAAGAAGATCAAAACCATATTTAGTGGTAATATTGAAGCCGATAAAGTTGAATTATATCCATGGGATGGAAAAGATGAGTCCGGCAGAAATGTTGCATCCGGTATTTACCTGTATCAACTGAGAACAAAACATGATGTATATATGAAAAAAATGGTGTTAACAAAATAGTTTAAGCAATATAAAGATATTAAGCCGTGTCGATCTCGATGCGGCTTTTTTGTTTTTCTATAATTGAGTTTTTTCTAAAAGGTCATTTCAACATTAAATATGTTTTCTTGTTATTAATCTTAATAAATACAGCAATGTTGTTTTTATTCATATATTCTTGTTTAAATTTTTTTGAAACAGGAATAAAAAAAACAGCCTTCTTAAGGTCTGCAATAGTAAAGTGCCGATTATTATATTGAATATTTCCTTTTTCTGCAAATTTTTTCAAATATTGAAATCCAATATTTTTTGCTTTTTTATTTTCTTTTGTTTTCAATAATTCAGGAAAGAAATGCGCATTTGTAATATAGCACCAATCCCAGCGCAGACAGTCGAAAAAAAATGATTTCATTTTCGGGAATCTTTTCTCCAGGAATTCAAACAAAAGAGAAGAATTACTATGCCAGTCTTTAGTCTCAATTTCATAACTCATTTTTTCAAAGAAATTATTCAAGTCAGAAAAGAATTTGAAAGGTGAATCATATTTCTCAACTACTTTTGTAAGAGTCGTTTTAAATTTTTGTGAATTATAATAAATATTCAGCAGGATTTCGATTTTTCGAATGGAAATAAGTTCGGAATATGACAGCCATTTATTTTCCAGTATCCGGTAAGGAGCTTCCTCCAAACACTTTATCTCAAATTCCTCTCTTTTCTTATCCATTTCTGTTCCCGGTAGGATTTTTAAAAATCCAAGCTGGAAATGATCTGCCCGCAGAGAATATATTTTATCAAAAGACTTTTGCAGGCTTGACATATTTTCGAACGGTAAGCCAACTATCATATCTACATGAATATGAATATTTCTTAAAGAAAGCAATCTTTTAATTTTTTCTCCGGTCGATTTCCATTCATCATAACGGTTGATGGCTTTCAGTGTAACTGGATTTGTAGATTGTATTCCGATTTCAAATTGGAAGAGATCTTCCGGACATTTTGTTAGTATATTAAAATCTTTTTCTTCGAAAAGTGCAGGAAATATCTCAAAGTGGAATTTTGTTTCCGGCTTGATATCTATCAGAAATTTCCAGATATTTCTGGCATGTTCTCGATCTGCATTGAATGTTCTATCTACAAATTTTATTATCTTCGGTTTTTTTTCAATTAAATAAAGTAACTCTTTCTTAACCATTTCGATATCCCTGAACTCGAGTTGCTGATCGTTTCGGGACGATAGACAGTAACTGCATTTATATGGGCAGCCGCGGCTGCTTTCATAATAAATGTATTTTTTATTAAGTTCAGGGAAATCTCTCTCTGAATATGGGAAAGGAATTTTGGAAAAGGAAGGATTTCGGATCGAGATAATTTTATCGGATAATCTAAACTCGTGTTCGAGAACATAATAAAATCCTGCTTCACCGGTTCCACAAACGATAAAGTCAATTTCGGGAAATCCGGTTAACCAGTTCGGTGCATTATAACTTACCTCCGGACCGCCTAAGATGATCTTGCATTCGGGGAGAATTTTCTTTATTTCCGGGATCAAGGATTTTATGATTGCGCTATTCCAGATATAAACTGAAAATGCTATGATATCCGGTTTATTTTCGAATAAATGTCTAAGTATATCGAGTCCATATTGATTAATAGAGAACTCTAATAAGCATACTTCATATCGAAGGTCTTTTATGTAATTCCTTAAATAATACAAAGCCAGATTTGAATGTGTGAATCTGGCATTAATGCCTGCAAGAACCAATTTCTTCATAAATTAGACTCGGTTAAAATGAGAATAATTCCTTTGCCTTTTCCAGGTCTTTCGGAAAATCTATTTCGATGCAGGGAGCATTACCTGTTGGAACAGCTTTCAGGAAAACATCTTTTGCCAGAAGATTCACAGCATATTCAAAATAATTATTTTCCTGCTTATTATCGATTCCATATTGAAGATAATGTTTGAAGGCAGGAAGAATATCAAGATTGAATTTTCCTATTCCTATAAATTCTCCTGCACAATCCGGAATATTTAATTTCTTGCCAATTTCCAGGATTCTATTATTTTTATCGATAATCATTTTAACTTCTTCTTCTGCGCATGATTTAGTTTCAAGAAGAAGTTCCGAATATTTCGATCTTTTTGCGATCTTTTTCAGAAGTTCACTATGAAATAGAACATCTGCATTGAAGTATATGAAATCTTCATTAAAATATTTTCTTGTAAGCCACAAGGAATAAAGTGTATTGGTTATGTCATAAATAGGATTCTCGACAAAGACGACTTGATCGGTTTTGAGTATTTCAAGGATGTGAGCTTCCAGTTTTTCCTTTTTGTAACCCGATACGATCACGAAATTCTTAATGCCGACTTCTTTACAACTTTCGATCTGATGGTGGATTATCGATCTTTCTCCGATCTTGATCATACTCTTGGGAAGACCTCCGGATACTGTTTGCAGTCTATTTCCCATACCGGCAGCTAAAATAATTGCTTTCATAAAATTCCTTTTCAGTTTTTTATTTTGGATATTTTCTTAGCTTTTATCCGTCAATAATTTTCTTCTGAACAGATGTTTTTTGATAGACAGATTTCAATAAAATAAATTATTTGCTGCTAAGAAAATATGAATTACATTGTTGTAAAAATAAGGAGCAAAGAATGGCAATAGAAGAAATGAAAAAGGCTGAGCCTAATGCAGGAGATATTCGTCTGCAAGAGAACCTGGACAGGATCAAACATAAACTGATCGTAATAAGCGGGAAGGGTGGTGTAGGAAAAAGCACGGTAGCAGTAAATGTGGCATACGCTCTTGCCGAGCAGAACAAAAAAGTTGGTATTCTCGATGTTGATATCCATGGTCCATCGATTGCAAAAATGCTGGGAATCGAAGGTAAAAGATTACAAATTTCCGGTTCGGAAAAATATCCTGCACCGATTAAAGTAAAAGAAAATCTCTGGGCTTTAACCATTGCAACGATGTTAAGTAATCCCGATGAACCGATAATCTGGAGAGGACCGCTTAAAATTGGAGCCATAAAACAATTTCTGCAGGATATACGGTGGCCTGAACTTGATTACCTGATTATAGATTCACCGCCGGGAACAGGTGATGAACCTTTAAGTGTTGTGCAGACACTTAAAAAAGTAGATGGCTCGTTGATAGTTTCTACTCCACAGGATATTGCACTTCTGGATGCAAGAAAAACTATAAAATTTTCTCAAAAGTTAAATGTTCCGGTTTTAGGTATAATAGAAAACATGAGCACATTTGTCTGTCCACACTGTGGTGAAAAAATTGATATCTTTACCGGATTGGGTGTAGAAAAAGCTGCAAAGGATTTCAACATAGAAATACTTGGTAAGATACCTATCGATGTCAATATCGTTCGCAGTGGTGACAAAGGAAGATCATACCTGGACAATTTCAAGCATTTAGCACCAGCAAAGGAAATCTATAAGATCGTCTCTAAAATAATGAAAAAAATATAAACATCAAGTTCAACCTTGCCTGATTTTTCCTGAATATAATGAATAAGCTTCAAAGAAGTTATTCTTTTGTATTTTTATTATTACTTAACTTTTCTGCAGATGTTTGCCCGGATGAAATAGTCCCGATCACCATAAATCCGCTCCATGATATCCGGCGGGTATATTTCTAAATAAAATATACTCTATAATAATAATATTATGAATCAGTTTCTTGACAATCAATTATAACAAAATTTAATCGGTTAGTCTGAAAAAAGGAGAGTAAAATGATCATAGACTCCCGGTATAAAGTGTTAAAAAATCTCGGTGCCGGAATGTGGGCTACCGTATATAAAGTAAAAGATCTCAGAACGAATAAAACGTATGCATTAAAACTTTTCCAGATGCTTGATGCTAAAAGTTTATATGAAAAATTCTCCGCAGAAGATATGCACCATATCACTAAACTGCAGCATCCAAACTTTATCCATGTCTCTGATTTTGGTAATTTCGGGAAACACATTTACTGTCTTAGCGAATACTTTGAAGGTAAGACCTTAAGTAATTTCAAACTTAAAAAATCCAGTATTGATCTGCTTTATGATATTATTATTCAGGTTTGTTATGCCCTTAATGCTCTTCACAGCCAGAATATCATTCATAAAGACCTGAAACCTGGTAATGTTATTTATAGAATTAAGGATAATAAAATACATCTGAAGGTTATGGATTACGGATTTACAAAGATAGATATGGCTAGATCAAATCAGAGAGTAATGAGCGTTCTGCCTTATATAGCTCCGGAAGTTTATCTTGGTAAAAAAGCTGTTGTCCAGAGTGACTTTTATTCTATGGGAGCAATACTATATAAAATAACTACCGGAAGTCTGCCATATACGGTTGAGCAGATCTCAAGAATAATGGCAGGAGATAAGTATAATATTTTTCCAAAATTTCCAAAAGAGCTTAATCCTGATATACCGGACGGCCTTGAAAAACTTATATTAAAGCTCCTCGAGAAAAACCCTGAAGATAGATTCCCGGATATTGAGACTATAATTTCTTATATCAATACGATTCAATTAAAGAAATACCTTTTTTCCAGAAGATGGTCTATTGTAAATAATATTCAGTTCAGTGATTATATTGTCAGGGAAAATTATTCTCATCAACTGTTAGATTATATACCAATAATTTCACGCGGAAACGGTAAGATCATTTCTCTCTCTGCGGGAAAGGGACTGGGAAAAAATAATGTTCTCACTTTATTCCGCTACCATCTTCTTACAGATGAGTATTATATTTTTGATTATGAATGTGGACATCAGAATAAAGATCCGTTCTTTGCCTTGATCAAAGAATTTTATTATGCCGTGGATAATAATAAACAATTAGTTTCAGACCTGTCAAATATCTCAAAGAAATTAAGTGAATACCTTTTCAAGTCGGAAGTGAATGCAGTCCATGAAGTACAGAATAAGGAAGAACTTGATATCGATTTTCAGTCTGCATCGAATTTTATTTTTCATCTTTCGGAAGATAAACCCTTGATATTCATAATTCGTGCTGTGGAATATTTAGGAAAAGAAGTTTTCGATTTTGTTAATTACATCTCAAAAAATATCACAAATCGCAAGGTGTTGATCATTCTCAGTTTGAATGATCCAAGGAAATTGAAAGGTTTGATACATCCTGTTCAAATAAAGATCGAAGCGCTTAGTTTCAATCAAACAAAAAAGTATATTAAGCGACTTCTGATGGAAACTCCACCGGATGATTTTATTGATAAATTATGGAAGAGATCGAATGGAAATCCACTGTTCATCGAACAGATATTAATAGACCTGACCCAGAAAAGAGAAATATGGAAGTACAATAAATTTAATTTTGACTTTGATCTGGATGATTATGAACTTCCCGATAAGATCGTTCAGGCTATATATCTGAGGATGGTTCATCTTTCCGAAAGAAATTATAGATATTTGAAAAAATTATCTGCTATCCACACACCACTCTCGAATAAACTGATCAAATATATCCTGGATATTGATGATAAAGAATTATTTTTGCTGTTGGAAGACAGCTTAAATAATGAACTTCTGATGAAGAAAGATAATTTCTATTTCATCACTTTCAAAGAAGCAAGAGATAGATTTCTTGGTGAAACATCGGAAAAAACAAAAAAAATCGTTTCGAGAAAAGTATTGAAATTTTTTGAAAGTAAAGCAGTAAATAAAGATCTGGTTATAATTGGTTTCATTAAACACGCTGAATATATAAGCGATTATGTTTCTATGAGAAAATATAACCTGCTTCTTGCAAAATTGTATTCCGAAAAACAAATGTACGATAAATCTTTCAATGAGATTTGCAAGGTTATCGAACTGGATTTTTCAAAGAAAATGAAATTAAGCGAGAACGATCTGAAGAAAGACTTGATGCTTCTTTTAGATAAATCAAGGTGGGTTCGATCCGATAGAATTCCTGACAAGATCAAATACTATATCAGGAAAATGCCGAATGATTCCAATAAGCATATGATCATGGGTACTTTTTATCTTGAACTGGAGAAATATAAATTTGCTCAAAGAAGATTGGAACAAGCTCTGAGAATATCAATAATCGGAAAACAAAAAATATTTATTCTTCTTAAACTTTGCAATGCATATTTATTCCAAAGCAATTATGAAAAGTTGAATTCTTGTCTGAAGGAATTAGAGAGACAGAAATTATCTGATATTCAGGAAATCGAATATATCGGATTCAAAGCTTTGGCTTTCAGTTTTACCACCGGAATAGATGAAGGTGTAAATCTGATCGAAGAATATCTTCCAACAATAAAAACACAAAATAATATAGATTATTTTATTAGATTGGGGACATTACATAATGATCTTGCGGTTTTGTATCATAAGAAAAAACTACTCGATGAAGCTGACAGGAATTTCGAGATAGCCAGAAAGATCTGGGAGAATATCCATTTCAAAAGAAAACTGGGAGCAGTTTATAATAATATCGGAGATGTAGCTCTCATAAAAGGTGATACAGGAAAGGCTTTTGAATATTTCAGAAAAGCATTGCAGATATGTTCCCAGGTAGATTGCAAACGGATAAGAGTGCTCAGTTTGCTCAATCATGGTCAGGCTTATATCAAACAAGGGCATTTTAATATTGCAGAGAAATATCTGAAAGATGCTTTAAATACATGTCTGGTTTTGGAAACAAAACCCTTTTACTCTTCCATTATCAATAATCTGGCCATTGCCAAAAGCAAGATAAATAATTTTGGATATTATATAAATTTTGTTCAAGAAAATGTTCCAGACCTTATTGAAGGGAAAATATACAAGATCACTCCACTGACCAAAACTTATTTCTATTATTTATATGAAATAGGAGATTACAATAAAATTGAACTTCTATTAGAAAAATCGGAAAATCTTTTTCTCGAACACAAGGAACATGAATTTTATTATCAGATGCTGGGTTTTTTATTCCTGCATAAGAAGGATTATCCAAATGCAATAACAAATATTGAACTGGCTTTTAAATATTCGAAACAGAATAAAAGCAATTACGCT
Organism: Candidatus Cloacimonadota bacterium; assembly: GCA_030595905.1. GTDB lineage: Bacteria > Cloacimonadota > Cloacimonadia > Cloacimonadales > TCS61 > JACNIV01. The sequence goes on from JAUVLE010000007.1 coordinate 25,044, forward strand.
CAGGCAATAAATTATATCCGCCTGATCGAATGCTATCTGGCTTTGGGCGATATTAAAAAATCTTATGAAATATGCAGGAAAGCAGAGATTCTCTGCGAGAAAAACTTCTTTAGATATTGGGAAACCGTGTTGGATTTGAATAAGATCAAGATCCAACTGCTCGACGAAAAGGTAAATCTGCGCGAATTGCTTCGTAAACTTCAAGGAATAGAACTTTATGTGAAGGATAATCATTTGTTCATCCTGGAAATCGAAGTTTATAGTTTGATGTTGCAGATATGTGCGGAACTGAATATCAAAAGTAAAGCTGAATCGTTGTTCGAGCAATATAAAAAGAAAATCGAAGAAGCAGTTATCGGACTTCCAGATCTGGATAGAGAAATGTATCTTGAAAAAAGAAAATTCTACCTTACTAATTACATCGGCTTTAAAACCGTGAAGATCGTTCCACATATAATTCACGATAAGGATAGATGGCATGAAGAACTTTTTGATATCTTGAAATTAAAAGAGATCGGCAGAATGAAGTATTTCATTAGCAGAACAATTCGAAATCTCTTGTCCCCATATTTTTATGCAATCGCCCTGAAAGACGAAATAGATGAATGTGCAAAACCTTTTCTAAAATTCAATATAGATATCGATAACCTGTATTCAGAAAAATTCATGGAAAACATTAAGTTGTGCTTTGAAGAGAGCAGGATCATTCAGAAAAAGATAAGCAATAACCATGTTCTTTTTATTCCGCTGAAAATAAAAACTGCCGAAGTAGGTTGTATGGTTATTGCAGATAAAGGAGAATTACCATTTCTTGCTTCGGAAAAAGAAATAATAAAAAATCTTAGATTGTATCTTACTTCTATTCTTTTACGGATCAATGAATTTGAAACTTTGAATAATGATATGGAATTGATGACCAAACTGGTTGAGATCACTCAAAAGTTTTTCTCTATCTTTAATATAGATAAATTGGAACAGGAAGTAGTTGCCTTTGTGCTTGATTTTACAGGCGGAAGCAGGGGATTCCTGATAAAAAAAGATA
>JAUVLE010000278.1 GCA_030595905.1 Candidatus Cloacimonadota bacterium
GTGAAAACCAATGTCATATAAGTAATCCCGAAAAATCCTAAAGTCAATAAGACTGTTTTTAATCCGATGTTTTTCATACTTTTTTCCTCTTTAATTTTTTTTATTGAACTTGACACCGCCTACTTCTATATGATTATGCGAATCATTCTCATTAGCACATTCCAAAAAAGAGCTGCTTTTAAGTTTAAACAGCTCATTAATTTTTTGCTATTATTTCAACATTACTATACGTTTAATTTGGGATACATTTCCGCATTTGAACTTACAGAAATAAATTCCTGATGAAATATTTTTTCCAAAATCATTCTTACCATTCCATAATATTTTATACTGACCAATTGAAAGCTGATCGCTTATAATCTGCCTAACTTTCTGACCTTTTAGATTATAGATAGTAATCTCTATATTCAGTAAATCCTCTGTAACTGAAAATGATATTGTCGTGCTGGGATTAAAAGGATTGGGGTAGATGGAAGATAACTCTGTAGAATTTAAATTGAGAATATCATTCGAATTTGTAAAAGGTGGAAATACAATTGTAACCATTTCGGAATTTCCTGCATCATAAACTGCTTCCACTCCTGCTTCGTAAGTTTGTCCAATAATCAGATCTTCAAAAATCCATTCTGTCTCTTCTGTAAAACCGCATAAACAATCATCAAGAAAAACATTATAACCTAAAAGATCACGTATTTGATTCTTGGAGGTTTTTTTATTTCTATCTTCATCGGCAAAAGGTACATCCCAGCTAAAAACACCCATTTCGTTTACAGCTAAATTAGAAGGTGGAATTAATTCTACATAATTCAATGTAAAATCTATTCCTGACGTCGTAACACCTGCTTCCACAACAACATCTTCGATTGTAACCGGATCATAACTGTAGAGAGAAGCTGAAATATTTTGTGTTCCAACCGGTAAAGCCATACTGTAATTTCCCAAAATGTCGGGATTAACAGAGTAACTACCTGAAGAAATATCTACTTCCTGAATATTGCCTGTACCACCACTTAATGTAACCATTCCTTCAACAATTCCAGTATCTCCACTATAATATTCACAAAGTAAAATATCATCTACATACCAGGCATCAAGATTAAAAGAATCACCGTCGAAAACCCAGGCAATTTGAAAACTTTCCGAACCAACATCAGGAGTATTTATCATAAGTTCTTCAAGCATTATTTCATCTTCATAATAATCGAGTTGTTCTGCCAAATTCCAATTTATGCCGTCACTGGTTGTCTGAATACTAATATCTAATAGAAAAGTAGCATATGGATCAACATAGTGAGTGAATTCCAAATATAAAGAAAACATGTCACTGGTATCCATAGGATAAGAAATCAATCTTTGCGTTGCAACAGTGCTTGGGCTCCAGTAGAACATTGCTTCAGGAACAATTCCGCCGGCATTATTTGTTGGGCTATATTGCCAGTTAGTTCCGCCTTCGATCGACCAGCCATCTGGAGGGAAATTTGCACTGAAATCCTCATATATTAGAAGTTGAGGCCAAGTCCAAAGTCCAGCTTCGGCAATTCCTCCATCTCCCACTGAATTGTAAGTCTGTACAGTATAGCTGTAATATCCGGGAATCGGTATAGTGCTATCAATATATTGTGTTTGAATACCGGTAAGCTCAAAAGCACAACCATCACTTCTTATAATGTGATAACCCATGATAGGTTCATTGAAAGCACCTCCGTGCAATCCTGATGTAGGATTTGTCCAGTTTAGAATTGCCGTTAGGGTCTGCGGAATACAAGTAAGAGTTAGATTTGTAACCGCTCCCGGCACATCTTCACCAACCCACACTGTTTCAATATAAGGAATTCCTTCTCCCCAACTATTGTAGCCAACTATTCTATATTCATGAAATCCGTTGTTGGGAATAGAGTTATCAGTATAATTTCCCGGACCTCCAATCACAGGATTTGTATCTGCATAGATCAATAAATCATTCCTATAAACTCTCATTTCAAGGAGTTCAATTAGTGGTTCTCCACAGACATCAGTAGTAGGACAAATCCAGTTGCATTCTACTTCTAAAACTCCAGACACATTAGGTATAATTGTAACATTGGTAGGGGAATCTGGAACAGCCACTGTGGGATAAAATGTAATCTCGTAAACACCGATCAGATTAGGACTTTGCTGAATATTGGTTAACATTGCCATAATTCCATTATTGGTTATATACGTAGCTAGTCCGCCTGCCAATGGGGGACCTACAACTCCGGGAATATCTGAAGCGTCATGCATTATGCCTGTAAATGATAATGAAGCAATTTCAAATTGATGTATTTCTGCGCCACTTCCATCTTGAGAGAAAACCCAAATATATGGTCCACCGTCTGACCAAGAATCATAAGCACTACCATACAGGCTTTGGATATTAGGATAAATGTTAGCATATATCTGAGTACCGTTCATAGTAATAGCACCCAATTCATTCCAGTTTCCAATCCAGAATCCGCCGTTTCCATAATCCAATTCCGGATCAAAAGCAATGTGACGAACACCGGTAATACCGGCACAGGTTACTGGAATTGTACCGATCAGAATTTCATTGGCAAGATCCATAATGAAAATACTCATAGAAGCGGCACTACCATAGAAATATGTGTCATCATAAGCCATATCTCTCACGTTGGCTACACCTGCGATCGTGAAGTCTTCCAGATGCGTTCCATTCATATCGTAACGAGAAAAAACATTTGCATTCCATGTTGTAGTGTAAATATTTATGTTATCCGTTTCAATTCCCGGCATAGATTCTGCGGAAGCTTCAAAAGTGAATACAATATCCCACATATTGTCAAAAGGTGTAGAATTGGTTTTGCGCAGATTGGGAGATATCTCTTGAGTAGAATATAAATTAAATGTAATTATAAATATTATACAAATTACAGCAAATAGTCGTTTCATATTACCTCCATGCTTCCAATTCTAAAATATTACCTTAGTACTTTTTTTATGAATTCTAAAGAAATATATTCATAATTCCACCGACAAGCAAAGTAGCAAAAACCATTATTGCCGATGATTTGAGCATATCTTTTACACCAAGCTCTTTTAGTAGAACTGTAAAAGTTGCAATACACGGGAAATACATTGTAAGCACAACCGAT
>JAUVLE010000211.1 GCA_030595905.1 Candidatus Cloacimonadota bacterium
GAACCGAGAAAGGAAGCATGAGTTTACCATTTTCTTTGAAATATTTTCCCCAGGCAATGCGTGGAATGGAATCTACCGGATGCAGATGGATGGGATGGGAAATACTGGTGAACGAAACCCACGGAATGCAGGTTATATAAACAAGGTCGTCTCTTCCAGGTTCATCTTCTATAACCGGTTCAGCTTTTACTTTTTCAGTTTTTTCCTGCGCATTCTGCAGAAAGGTGTGAAAAATTGTTGAATATTCCGAAGTGCAGAAACTGAATAGATCATCCTCTGACATCACGGAAAACGAAGGATGAACCACATCATGCTCGATTATCTTTCCATCTCGAATTCGATGGCGGCATTCTCTTATACTATTGGCAGTTCTACTGGAAAGATAAACAAGTGCTAAATAAAACGGGAATCTATGTTTTTTTATATAATCGTGAAACTTTGTTATTTCTACATTCGCACACAGGTTAATATGCGGGTAATCCTGGTTGATAAAAAAATCGAAATGTTTCTTCCTTTTATAATTTTCCATATCTATGAATTTCATTATTTATTCCTTCTTTAGCCACAGAGACACGGAGATCACAGAGAAGTCTCCTCATTAGTCTTTGAGATGCTGCGCTCTGACAAGTGAGAGAAGGTGTGGCTTCCTTTAAATTCTTTCAATCAGTTCACCCGGTTATGTATTTGTATTTTGTTCAATTTCACATTTTCAAAGCAAGAGCTTTTCGTTACTTTTTCTTTATTATCTTTCATTATTTATTCCTTCTCAAAAGGGAATTTTCTTTTCCGCAACAGGAAATCTTTTTTGAATTCTGCATTTTCTGCTTTATGATAAAATATTTCCAATATCTTAAAAAGAGTATCATCTTCAAAACCTTTCATCATTAATGTATCTTTGAATTTGATAGGAGTTAGACTGAATTCATACGAAAGAAAAGAAAATCTGAATTTAGGTAAGGTAACTTTCAGTCCGTATCCCATTTTTACGGCTGATAATTTTAGTTTTGTAATGTCGCTCCATTTGAAGCTGTGTTCATTTCCCTTTTTATCTGTGTAAACAAAGCGGTCGTCTTCCAGGGAAAGTTCTCTTACCCCGATCTTGATGATGCCTTTATCTATGTATGTTTTAAACAGGAAGATGATCAATATAATTCCCATAAGAACGAACAGCATTGTAGATAGAACCAATACGCCGCTGTTTTCTGGGCTTAGTCCGTCGAATTTCCACTTGTAGATGGAAACAATGAACATTATAAAGATCATAAAAAACACAATTCCGATCCCGAGCATTGCAGAGTTCATATAAAACTGTGAAAAGGTGTGAAGACTGAACTTGAATTTTTCTTTCATAATTTTCTTTCCGATTTATTTAGATTTCGATCAATTTATATTTTCTTAAGCCCAGTCCGATCTTTTCTGCGTGTTCTAATTGAATTTCCGGGTTAAGGTTTTCATAAGAGATTCTTCCAATATCTTTTCCATTTCTTTTTCTCGTCAGGTCCAAAGTCGCCTGATCGATAGCCACCGGATCGCAGGATGCCAGAATCCCGATATCGGGGATGATCGGTTTCTGCTTGATATTCATGCAATCGCACTCTTTGGTCATATCGGTGAGCACATTGATGAAAACGCTTTTCTCTTTTTTATTTTGAAGAACACCCAACGCATATTCTGCCATTCTTTTTTGCAGTTCCTCCGACTGGATCTCCCAGTTGAACCTTACAGCACCGAATTTACAGATGGAAAGACATTCACCGCAGCCGGTACATTTTTCTTCGATAATGAAAGCTTTTTCGTTCTTTTCTACGATAGCAAACTCGGGACACCAGGTTATACATTTTCCGCAAAAAGTACATCGATCTTCTTTGATATAAGGTTTGATCGAAGAGTGTTGCTGCAGTTTCCCCTTTTTACTGCAAAGTCCCATTCCCAGGTTCTTGATCGCAGCTCCGAATCCGGCAACAATATGTCCCGTGGGATGAGAAAGCATGACCAGAGCATCAGCCAGAACAGCATCACGCGCGATATTTACTTTTTTGTACAGGATGCCTGGAATTTCAACTTCTATTTCTGCATTTCCCAGAAGTCCGTCTGCCATAATGAACGGAGCACCGACTTTTTGATAGGTAAAACCGTGTTTGTATGCGTGCAGGAGATGAGTTATTGCATCGGAACGCTGACCGGCATAGAGTGTGGATGTTTCTGTGAGGAACGGGTCTGCATCGCTTTCTATGATCTTTGAAACCACAATTTTTATCAGATCAGGTGAGATATGTGTTGTGTTATTTAATTCTCCTACATGCGTTTTGACGGCAACTTTGTCTTTGTGACTTATTAATTTATTAAAATCGATATGATCCAGGATTTTCTGCATAGCTCGTGTACGTTCAACAAGAGTGCTTTTCCCCGGCAATTTTATAAGAAGAATAGTATTTTGTTCCATATTAAAATTGCATATTACTCAGGTAGAGTTCCCTTTTTTTTCATCTTTTCATATTGATCAGGATAGTATTTTTTAAGACATTCCGGGCAAATGCCATGACTGAAATCCACATCGGAATGCTGAGAAAGATACTCTTCTACTTTCTGCCAGTAGCCGCTATCATCACGGATCTTCTTACAGTGAGAACAGATAGGGATGAGACCGCTGAGGGTTTTAACTTTTTCTAATGCCTGTTTCAGATCTGTTATCACTTTTTCTCTTTCAGCTTCAGCTTCTTTTTGTTTAGAGATGTCTTTGTAGATCACAAACGATCCAGCCGCTTTTCCTTTGATCATAATAGGAGCAGAAGAGATAGATACCGGTACAAGAACACCATCTTTACGTTTTCTTAATGTGTCGTGATACACATAACCCTGTGATGTTTTCACATTCAGGTCTTTTGCTTCCAATTTGCTTTCTTCCGGTACGATCAGGTCATCGATAAACTTGTCTTTAACTTCTTCTTTCGTGTAAATAAAATACTCTGTAAATCGCGGATTTATGTTAACTATCTTAAAGTTGTTATCTAAATATACAGAAGGTTCAGGATTCCTCTCGAATATGCTTTCAAATTTTGCTTTACTTTCTTCCAGTACTTGTTTGGCCCTGTGTTTAACCATTGCCATTTCGATAACAGCATGAATTTCTTTGGAGTCGAATGGCTTCAGAATAAATCCATAGGGACTTGCAGATGCAGCCTGTTTGATGGTTATGTCATCAGCGTATGCCGTTACAAAAATAATTGGGATATCATATTTTTTATTTATTATCGTACCGGTTTTAATACCGTTGAGTTTTCCTTTCAGCATAATATCCATCAAAATAAGGTCGGGGACAAGTTCTTTTGTTTTTTCGATAGCTTCTTTTCCACTGGAAGTGATAGCTAAAACTTCATAACCATAACTAATTAAAGTATGTTTGATATCTTCTGCAATTAATCTTTCGTCTTCAACGAGTAATATTTTTGTCATACTGTTACACTTCTCCTTTTTAGTAAGTACTGTAAAATTAAAAAAACTGACATTCTTTGTTTTCTTCTTTGTTCAAACTCACGACCTGTCCCGTCGTAGCCTGGCGAAGATGGAAGAATCCGCTTGATTTTCAAAGGCGACTAAAAAAGCCGGATAACAAAGACACACTATTTCGCAAAACTCTTGCCTTCTAATTCGGATATTAGGAAAATAAGTTTTTCAAAATTTATTAACTTGATATTAAACGTCAAGAAGTAAATATCTTATTCAAAAGGAAAAGGAACTATAAAAAAAAGTTTTGAAATTCTTTTTTACAGAATATAATATTCTTTACAAAAAATTAATCAGAAAAATATTTAACAAAAAATTTCATGAATTTGAGGAGATAAAATGGCAAAGATGGGATATGATTTTCCGCAAAAACCTGGTAAAACGGCTTTATATGACGTTGAAGACTGGTATCAACATCTTCTGGCAGAAAGACTGGATCGTGAATATAAACCTGTTAAAAGAAGCAATTTCGGTGAATATGATATGGCAGTGAATTACCTTACTTCCGTACTGGAAGAAGCAAAAGCTATCGAAAAAGTTGCTATCTTTAATATAGATCACATGGCGCAAATACGGTTTACAGGAAAAGATGCAGTTGCGCTTCTGGATAGAGTTTTGCCGGCAAATGTAGCTGCAATGAAAATAGGGCAGTGCAAATATTCACTTCTTCTTACCGGGGAAGGAACTGTTCTGGATGATCTGATAATTATGCGGTTTGCAGAGGATGATTTCATAATCGTCATTAATGCCGGACACGACATTACCGATGAAGCAAGAGGAATGAAGGCAGATATTGATGTGATAATGAGTTACAAAAAAGATGGGGAAGATGTAACTGCAAAAGATATTTCCGATGATTTTGTGAAGATAGATGTTCAGGGTCCGCTTTCATACAAACTGATCACCAGGCTCTATGGAAATACTGTTGTAAAGAACCGCAATAAACCGGAAAAAAATATGGGATTCTTCACGTTCAACGAATTCGATTTTGAAGGACAGCATTACATTCTCAGCAGAACCGGATATACAAATCGCTGGGGTTGGGAACTTTATGTTCCTGTGCAGGTTGCAGAAGAACAGTTCAAACGAATTGCATTGGAAGCTCTCGAATTAGGTGGTCTGGTTGTTGGTCTTGGTGGAAGAGATGAAAACAGGATCTCTGCCGGGAATTTCGGACTTCCTCTAAATGGAAGTGAGTATGATCCGAAACATACTCCCACGAATTGTCCGCTTTTTAAAGCCGCAATCGATATGGAAAAGGAAATCTTCGTTGGGAAAAA
>JAUVLE010000189.1 GCA_030595905.1 Candidatus Cloacimonadota bacterium
AAATAAGCAAAAAAAAATTAATCTTTTTTATTAAAATTAGTATAGTATTAGGAAAATAAGGAGTTGAAATGGTTAAGCTCAGGCTTAAAAGAATGGGTACAATAGATAAACCTTTTTACAGAATCGTTGCGTTAGATTCTCGAAAGAAAAGAGATGGTGCGTATCTCGAATGTTTAGGATATTATGATCCTAAAACCGATCCATCGACATTGAAAGTTGATATTGAAAAAGCTCTTAACTGGTTAAAAGTAGGTGCTCAACCTTCAGATACTGTTCGATCATTATTTAAAAAAGCAGGCATACTTGAAAAATGGCATAATACAAAGTTTCAGACAACCTCTGATGATAAAAAAGCAAAAAAAGAAACAAAACCGGCTGCGAAAAAAACAGTAAAGAAAGAAGAAAAATCTGCTGAAAAGAAACCTGTAAAAAAGGAAGCAAAGACCGCAGATAAAAAAATCAAAGAAAAAGCAACCGAACCTATCGAAAAAAAGAAAATAGAAGCGAAAAAAGACTCAAAATAATTGGAGTTGAAAATGAAGGAACTCATTGAATTCATCGTAAAAGCTCTTGTTGACGATCCTGCTTCTATCGAAATAAAAGAAGTTGCTGGCAATAAAGTTACGATCTACGAATTGAGATCGGCAAAAGACGATATTGGCAAAATCATTGGAAAACGTGGCAGAACTGTAGGAGCGATCAGAATACTTATCAATGCAGTTTCTGCAAGACAAGGGAAAAGAGCCGTTTTAGAAATTATAGAATAAATGCAGATATCCGATCTTGTCGCTGTTGGTAAACTTGGAAAAATTATAGACAAGAACGGCTTCATTGTTTTCAAAGTTAATGATGGCTTCCAACCTTTTTCCCTGACAGATGTCTTTCTGGTCTTTACAGATAATAGAGTGAGATATGTGACAATAGAAGAAATTGAAACCGTAAAAGGTTTCAGTATCAAGATTGATGACATGGAAGTTGCAAAGGAAGCCGCAAAAGATGGTTCCGTTTTGGTTATGCTACAAAAAGAGGAAACAGATAAACTTCAAGAAAAGAATAATAAAAATGATCTTTTGGGTAAGAAAGTTATTTTTAAAGGAAATAAGATCGGTATGATCATCGATATTTTTAATAACTCTGTTTATAATGTTCTCGTCATTGAGATGAACAATGGTAAAGAACTTATGATACCAATGGTAGATTTCTATATAAAGAAGATAGAGAATGATTCGGTATTCTCACAGAACATTGAAGATCTGATGAAATTATGAATATTGATATCTTAACGCTCTTCCCGAAAATGTTTGAAAACTTTCTTAATGAAAGCATTATGGGAATAGCATTAAAAAAAAAAGCGATTACTGTGAACCTGATAAATATTAGGGATTTTGCCCACGATAAACATCACACAACAGATGATTATCCTTACGGTGGTGGTGCCGGAATGGTGATGAAACCTCAGCCGATCTATGAAGCTATCCAATTTGTAAAAAAAAATAGCGATATTCCTGTAATATATTTTACACCACAGGGAAAATTGCTTTCGCAGGATATTGTGAATAAATACAGCAAGACTGAAAATATAATACTGCTTTGCGGTCATTATAAAGAGATAGATCAAAGAATTCGTGATTCGTTTGTTTCGGAAGAACTTTCTATTGGAGACTATGTTCTTTCTGGTGGAGAGATTCCTGCAATGGTAATGATAGATGCTATTGCCAGACTTCAGGACGGTGTTTTGGGTGATATAGATTCGGCTATGACGGACTCACATCAGGATGGACTTCTGGGCTGCCCACATTATACCAGACCACCAGAATTTATGGGAATGAAAGTTCCTGATGTCCTGATTTCAGGAAATCACAAAAAAATCGATGAATGGAGAAAAAGGAAAGCTCTCGAGATAACAGAGAAGAATCGACCCGAGCTTCTGAAAAAATAAAACTGAAATTTATCGATATAGTTATGAGAACCCAATATGGAAAATATATACGTTGGATTGGTTCATTATCCCATCCTGAATAAATTCGGTGATATAGTAACAACCTCGATCACAAATCTTGATATTCATGATATTTCCAGGAGTTGTATGACTTTTGGAGTAAAGAAATTTTTTATTATAAATCCACTTAAAACACAAGAACAATTATTCAAGCGGATTCTAAAATTCTGGAAAAGTGAAATTGCAAATTGCTATAATCCGGATAGAGTAAACGCTTTATCCATAATAGAATATGAATATGATATAGAATCTGTTATAAAAAAAATAAATCTACAGGAAGAAGACTGTATGGTAATAACAACTACTGCTGCAAATCTAAAAGCACAATTGAGCTTTGAAGATTATGGTGAAATTGATAAACCCGTTTTACTGCTTTTTGGAACCGGGAACGGATTAGCCGACGAGGTTCACGAATTTGCAGATCACGTGTTGAAACCGATAAAGGGGATTGGCGATTACAATCACCTTTCTGTAAGAAGTGCTGCAGCTATAGTTTTGGACAGACTTACTTCCGAGAAAATAAAGGAGGAATAATGGACATTGTACATGAAATTGGAAAAGAACAAATGAGAACGGATTTGCCGGAATTCAGAGTTGGAGATACTATCAAAGTTCATTACAAGATCAAAGAAGGATCTAAAGAAAGAATTCAGATATTCCAGGGAATCGTGATCCAGAGACGTGGAGCACAGATTTCCAAAACTTTCACCGTTAGAAAAATAAGTAACGGTGTGGGTGTTGAACGGATTTTCCCGCTTCACTCTCCAAATATTGATAAGATCGAAGTGGTTAGATTTGGTCGTGTTCGCAGAGCAAAACTCTTCTATTTGCGAAAAGCAAAAGGTAAAGCAGCAAGAGTCAAAGAAAAAAAGAGATATTAGAACAGGAAAGGAGCTCGTACGAGCTCCTTTTTTTATTTCTGTTAAAAATGAAAGAGATCATTTTACCAATTTCAGAATTATTATAAAGACCGTCCCCTTTGGTTTATTGTCTTCCACTTTAATATTTCCAGCATATCTCTCGATTATTTTCTGAACAATATATAGTCCTAATCCCGTATGACCTTTTACGCCATACTTAAAACTTTCTTCAAATATTTTATCTTTAATATTATCAGGAATTCCATTACCATTATCTATCACTTTAATAATACAATCTTCTATTTTCTTTTCTATGGTGATCCTAACCGTATCAGCTTTGCCATGAATGACTGCATTCATGATCAGGTTGTCGAAAACGGATTCCAGGGCTTCATCTGCAAAGACTTTGGCTTTCCCATTTACTATTATTTGTAAAGGCAGGTAATTATTTTTTATACTCTCAAAAAATGTATTCAGATCATAGATATTAAGCGTCTTATGCATGGATATGAAATACTCCAGTTTTCTCATTCTTTCGATGATTGCAATTCCTTTATGAATATTACGTTCCGCTTCTAACAGCATTTCTTTGTCTTCATTATTCCTAAAAATATGAAGTGCACTTTTGATAACTGCAAAAATATTGGCTATATCGTGCCTGAGAATATTATTGATGATCTTCAAGTGTGTCTGGTATGCTTTAATTTCTTCCTCTGCCTTTTTTCTATCTGTAATATCTCTCGCAACACCCAAAGCTGCGTATTTACCTTGATATGAGATTGTCGTAACGGCAAATTCACAATCCCTGACCTTGCCATCTTTACGAATAATTCTTGCTTCATAAGTGGAAGGAACCTTAATTCCTCTTGCCCTGTCTCTCCCAATTTTCATTATTCTTTTCTTATCGTCAGGATGTAGCAGATTCCATAAATTCATTTTATAAAGTTCTTCTTTGCTGTAGCCGGATTTTTCACATGTTCTATCATTAACAAACAAGAAATCTTCATTATAATAAATGTATATGGCGTCATGACTTTTCTCCACAATAGCACGGTATTTCAACTCACTTTCGTGTAGTTTGATAGTACGCTCTTTTACCAAGTCTTCAAGATGCTTCTGATGTTTTATTAATTCTTTTTCTGCCTGCTTTTGTCTGGTTATGTCCTGTAAAGTTTCTATTGCTCCCACCACATTCCCCTTTGAATCTTTCAAGGGCACTGCTGTAAAGAAAAGCCATCTGCCTTCTTTACCCATATCTGCAAAGAAATCTTCTGATTCATAAGCTGCTTCTATTAGTTCGGATTTTCTATATCCCTCTTTATAGTACCTGGCTATTTTTTCTTCCGGAGTGGAATCTACTATAATGTCTGCCATTAACGGTCTTTCTGCCGAATAGAACGCAGACCACTGTTTTTTGGTTCCAATTACTACATCTGCTTTAATGCCGGTAAGCTTTTCACAAGCTTTGTTCCAGTGCGTTATCTTATGATCTTTATCGATAACAAAGGTTGGCACTGAATTTCCCTGGATGATCTGCATAAGCAGTTCATCGCTTTCTTGTATTGTTTTTTCCCCGGAAGCATTTTGCCGCTTCTGTTGAATAATTCTTTTTTGCAGCTCTGCGTTTTGCTTTTGCAGAGTATGAAGTTCTTTCAATAATTGTTCTTTACTCATATTTTTTTCATTCATTTCTTCGTCCTTATAGAAATTGTTCCTGAAGGATATTGAACCACTTTATAATTCTTCTTTTTATTTAAACCGCTTTGAATCTTTTTCAGTATCCTGGTATGATGGACCTGCTTCTTAAAAAAACGGACAGCATCTTCAAAATGTAAGAAAATATTTGCTGTATTCCAGGCAGCAGTATTTAGGCACTTTTCTATAATGGAAAAAGAATTCTGCCATCTATCCGCCTTCACTTTTCCTGGTCGTAGATAATAATGTTCTATCAAAACATCGTAAACATTATTAATTTCATATATCTGTTTTGTAAAGTATTCTATCGGTTCATAGATCCTTCTGCGTCTTTTCAGATTTATCGTAAAATCATCGAGATGAAGTCTTGTATCTGCTTCCATGACCTTATGAACTGTTTCTTCATCTGCAAATCTATCCTTCCCGTCAGTATGAAGTGGCTGATGAATATCTGCAATATAATGGGAAAGAACTCCGAGTTCAAAGATAAAAGCTTTTAATGGAGTATTCAAAAGCGAACCAAGAAACGGTGCAATTCCGGGATGCAAGATCATCTTCGCTGGTTCATTAACCATCGAATTAACAAGCTGGATCTCTTTGTTGATCTTTTTTATAATGCTTCCCCTGTGAGCTCCATACTGATTTGGAGTGCAGTTATAATAGTGATTAGTAAAATCTTTAAAAATCCGATCCGGAGCTTCGATGCCCAGAATAAAAAGTTCCTGATGGGTTTTAAGCATATTAGAAAATGATGAACTGCATTTTTCCAACGCTTTTGAAGTTATAAATTGATGGGTCCTGCTATCCCAAAGCCACATTGTTCATTTCTCCAATTCTTAAAATAAAACCTGAATTTTTCTGTGCTCTTATCCAACTCGATCTTTACTTTTTTTTAGTAATGAGTTCTATGAAATGAAGATTGATCAAAATGAAGTGATCACGTAAAAAAACATTAGATCATTTTTTCTTTTTAAATGTAATTTTAAAGCTCATTCCTTTTTCACCCGAAAATACAACTTTTCCATGAAGCTGATCTGATAAAGCTT
>JAUVLE010000284.1 GCA_030595905.1 Candidatus Cloacimonadota bacterium
ATTTTTTGTAAATTCCAAAGGATTGACTGATATATCAGGTGGATTAGATGCTGTTAAATTAATTCCCGAATTCCAGGAATCCTCATCACAATTGATCACAGCATCAAAATGGATCGGATGATCATCCGGAATGGAAGATGAAACCGTGAAAGTATATGCATTAGTTCTAATAACGCTTCCACTTGCAGAAATAGAACCATAAGACTCATAATCATCTGTTAAAGTAATATAAGCATCAGTTTCCGATAAAGTCATGCTGGTATTGGTTGCAGTTTCAGTTCCATTATTTTTAAGAGTTACCGTTAAATAAGCAGTTTCACCTGCTTCGATAATATCGTCTCCTCCGGAACTTACAGTGTAACTATCGATAACAACATAAGGTCCGTCATTGACAATAACAGGAATTGTTTCCACGCTTGTTGTTTTGTTATAAGCTGTAACTGTTAAAGTTAGGTTTCCGGGAGATATCGGAACAGGATCGAGAGTAAGTGTAACATCTCCGGTTGCATCAGTATAACCCGAACCGACTATACTTGTTCCATCATATAAACAGGCAAGAGCACCTTCGACTCCGGTTGAAACAGAAAAAGTTGTCTGACCTACTAATATATTTGCATCATGAGAAATCGTCATTACAGAAGGTGTATCGGTTCTAACCTGAAGAGAAACATCACCAAAAATAGTCCAGGTTAGAAACATATCTTCACCGCTGGAACCATATTCGTCCATCATCAGACAAGAGCCATTGTACATTAAACCACCAATCGAATTCTTTTGATTTCCCGTTCCTGCATAAGGTCCTGTGCCGCATAATAGATCTGCAACTTCATCTTGAGCAGACATCGGCGGTGCCCAGTATTGATTAATTGTGGAAGCATAAATTGAAATCGCTCCGGTTGGATTTGCCTCATTTGTGGCTCTTAACCAGGCTTCGGCAAAGCAGGTCAAACCGGTGAAATTTCCATTTACACAAGCAACACTACAAATGAATGGAAGCATATTATCATTGGTTAAATCATTGATATTAGTAGTGCTGAATCCGGTTGTTGACCAGGAAGTATTGGAACCATGTCCGCAGTAATTTCCAAAACTACGACCGTTATTCAAAGCAGTTGTCACAGCGGATGCAGAAGCTCCCGGATCATAGATTTCATCAACTTCCGTATAAGTATATCCTATTAGATCAGTTCGAATATTACCGATGTGAACATAGTCCGCTTCTCCGTCATCTCCGATACCGGCACCTTCGCTTGAACCGATTCCGAATGCTTTATGAAGCCATGCACCGCTGGAAATATCTCTTTCGTATTCGATGGATCTTTCAACTTGAGTATCAACTTGAGATGTTGTTTCTGCGGAAAATCTACCAATAAATATTTCGGGATAATTATCACTTCCTTCGAGAAGAGCATATTTCGGGTCGGCTGCATCGGTACCTTGAGAACAGGAATGAGTAAAATATGGCATTTCATCATCATCACCGACGAGCTGAACGAAAGTTAAACCATTATCTTCATTATATTCGGATTGGATAAAATTCATAATATCAGTTGCTGTCGAACCTATACTTGATAAATTATGCAATTCCGTATCGATCCCTTTCTGATTTTTCCAATCTACATAAGGCTGGAGATTGCTTGTAAAAGAATCGTAACAGATAACAATCATTCTACCGTGCTCATCGACGGAAGTGTATCTGTCCCTTGAAAAATTAATAAAATGGTTTGAATAGATTTCAGAAAAATATTTATTGATCTTATCTGAAGTGCGATTTTTAACATTTTCTGTATCGATTCCAACATTGCTAACTTCCAGAACCAAATGATGATAAACCCTTAAAGTTTGAGTTGAGGGATTGTAAACGAATGGATAAGCATTTACAGTTATTCCTCGAAAATCTCTCATAATATATGGAGAACCGAGTTCCGCATTGTTTGACGGATAAATCTCATTTTGCTCATAAATTTCAGAAAATTCATACGGAATGTCTTCAGGATTAATTTCCCTGGAAAGGATTCCTTTGGAAGGAATGATCTTCATCTGATATTCCACATAATCCTTTTCAACGATGTTGATTTTCATTTTAGCATCATCAGGAATGATGATACTTCTGGTGATTTTTGGAACTTCGGGATAACCTTTTTCATAAGTTTCACTTTCTTTTTCCAACCTCAGTCGGTAGTAAGTTTCTCCATTAATCTCAACAGGAATTCTCTCAAATCTGCCGAAATCATATTCTATAATAGTTTTATGATCATCTGAAGAAATTACTTTTACATTAAAGTCATTTTCATTAATGATGATTTCTTCTGAAAAACAAGCTAAAGATATAAAAATACCTATTATTATCAAAAACTTTTTCATCTATCTTCCTCTCGATTTTTCTATCCTATTCAGCGGTAATGTAGTAGAAATATTTCTCACTTGAAGGAGTATCTGTATATGAATTCGTTGCGATGCCTGTTGGATATGGTGTAATTCTGGTAAAACCGCTATACGGATATGTTGAGCGGAATACATGATACTTGATTGCACCGTTCACCACATTCCAACTGAGTTCAACATTATTACTAACTATCTGGATCTGAACATTTACCGGAGTTGCGAGTTGACCGGATACATTTAAAGTAACCGGAATAATTATCGAAGGTTCATCGGGATCGTTGCAGGTTATGGTAATATTTGCATTGTAAACACCATCTTCAAGATCAGTTGAATCGAAGCCAACAATAATAACATCATTGGGAGAGCCTCCGGGGATTGCTCCATTGACGCTGCTTCCACCATCCAGGGTCAGCCAGTTCATACCGGAGCTACTTAAGATATTTACAGTATAATCTTCGACTTCGCCATAAGTAGAATTTTCACAAGGTGTTGGATAATGACTATATCTTTCAACAACACGCATTCTTGTCGAACCTAATGCTACACTCACCGGAACAGTAATATTCATACTCAGAGTTGCATCGCTGCCGCTTCCAAGTTCGTAATATTCTCCGGCTTCATCAAATTCTTCATCCTTATCCCAATCTATCCAGACTTTAACATATTCCGTATATATTCCCGAAT
>JAUVLE010000213.1 GCA_030595905.1 Candidatus Cloacimonadota bacterium
GCGTGGATAACATCCGGTTTAAAATCTGCTACAACTTCTTTAGTTATTTCAATAAATATTTCTACGTATTTTTCGAGATCTTTATCAGAAATATCATAATAGGTTAATGTGCTTCTGGGATGGGTTGTGAAGCACGGGAAGTTAAAATCCATATCCGGGTTTACATTCTTTGTTTTGTCACAGATTATCGTTCTTCTCCGGAATGGATAATCCGATGTGTCGTATTGATTATCAATATCTATAACAAATACTTCATGACCTTCTTTAACTAATTCCAGAGCGATGTTCATCGTATAGATTCCGCTTCCTGAACCCTGCAGCGGAAAATGATTTATTAATAATACTTTCATATTGCACCTCGCCTAAACTATCTCAGATACATCAGCATCTTGTTCTTTTGTCTTGGAATATTTCTGTGTTGTATCTTCGAGATTTTCACTTAATTTTTTAGAAATAGTCCACAGAATTTTTGAAGAAAGTTCACTATTTTCTTTGATCACTTCCAATAATTTATCTTTCTCAATTTTCATAAGATGAACTTCAGAAGAAGCCATGATCGATACTGTATGCGGAGAATCAGTAAAAATTGAAGATTCGTTGAAATGGTCTCCTGCCCCAAGTTCGGAAACTATCATTATATCCCCGGATACCTTATGTTTTTTCAATATATTAAGATTACCTTGAAGAACCACAAAGATACCGCTGCAATATTTTCCTGCTTCAAAGATATAATCGTTCCTTTTGAATTCCATTATATTTGAAATGAAGAATATACGCCGCAGTTCCTTTTTTGTAAAATCTTTGAATATATCTATATTTTCAAAATCGATCGCATCGGTAATTCCGGATTCATTCAAGATTTTTTTCTTTTCTATCAAATATTTATCAAATGTTACGATCCGGCTTTCCAACACAATATCCTTTAATTCGTTACCAAAATCTTTTGTGTGTTCCAGCAATTTTCTCCAGTTCTTTTGAAATGCCAGGTACGTTTCAAATGTATCATAATGCGGTATCGCTTCATACTTTGCCAGATAGATATTTTTAATGGTTTCTTTACAGGATTCCACATCGTTATCTGCCAGGTAGTTAAGAGCCAGAATAATATTGGTCTTGAATATTTTATCACCCAGATCTGGTTTCATGAATTCACCGGGATAAGGGTCGAAATCTTCCGGTAATATCTTGTGCAGGTTCAAATGAATTTTCTGGTTGTCAAACTTCGATTTATCATAAAGGAATCTGTAGATATCTTCTCTGAATCTTTTCCATACCGGATGATTTTTTGGCGGCGGCAGATGTTTTATAGCTAATTTATTATCCAGGAAGAAATTAAAGCCGAATATTCTGGAATTAATTACATAATCCGTATCTTCTCCTCTTGTAGTTTTGGGATCGAAAGGGACGATCCTCATCAAATTCCTGTGGATCACCATTGCACCACCAAAAGCGAATGGCGTTTTTTTCAATCTGGGTTCACTTCCGATGATCATATCAAATGCTTCCCGCTTTCCACCGAATCTATCCCAATATGTCATCCAGGGCTGAATGTTTACTTTATCGTAATATTCGTTATCTTCGTTCAGATAATATCCGGCTACGCCATCTATTGTGTTTCCATAAAATCTTCTGCCGATGAATTCTTTTGCTTTTGTAACGAATTTCGGATCTTCAAATACTTCATCATCATCGATCAGGATGGCTACTTCTCCATCTATGATATATGGCAGGAAAATGCAGAGATTACGAATATTTGAATAACCTTTCAGGGCTAACATATCAGGGAGTTTGGAATCTTTATACAGTATCTTTTTTAGTTTGTTCAGATGTGTGTTCGTAAATACAAGCGTATCTACAGAGATGTTTATGGATTGAAGCATTTTTGCAAGTTTTTCTTCCATAGGTTTCACATATTTATCGTTTGTGGCAGCAGCTAATATTATCAGTGTGAAATGCTTATCATCCAGGATGTCTATAGATTTTAATGTTCTAAGAAGAGTACCTTCCTCATTCAACGGAGTTGCATGATCATAGACTGCATCTCCTTCTTCCCATTCTCCATTTGGACCAGACCAGTAGGTTGGGATCACCATATAAGTTCTCATTATTTTACTCCTTTATTTTAAATTTAATTTCATTTTATCCCAGGAATTCAAGAGATCATGGAAATTTTCAATATCTTCCGGTAATTTATCGTATGCCATTTTGAAAGCTCTGGGTAATTTCAGGAATCGATCGTCTTTGAAATATTCAGCAGCAGCTTTGCTTCCTTTTACCAATGAATGATAACGTTTTTCTATATTGATCTCTTCAACTTCTTCATAATACTCTTTTCTAAGCCAGTTGAAGAAAGGATTCCTGATGATCCATCCCATACAGGCATAATAGAATCTATCCACGTTCTTCTTTAATGTGATAGCAGGTTTATTGGGAAAATCTCCAAAACAATTGTGGAAAATAAGAAGGTCGATATCGATACTCTTGCCATGATATTTATGAATGAGAGGACCGAAAAGAGTATCTTCTCCTCTTCCCAGGAAACATTCGTCATCCAGAACCAGCGTGGTAGAAAAGAAAGGCGGTAGAAGGTTCAATTTTGTCAGATCGATTGCAAGATTACCACCGAGAGTCTTATGCGTATCGAAGATGTTTTCACTGTGTTTGTTTCTTACAACCGGTGTTTCCACTGTAGAAATATAGTAGAATCTATCTTCTTTCTGAACACCTTCCAAAAGTTCGAGAAGATATGGAAATTTCATTTTTGGAATGACATAATATCCTGTATAATCACTGGTAGTATCCACAACATTCTTTTTTGTAAGATATTTGAGATGAGAACCAACAAAATCGATATCTTCGTATTCCGATCTACCATCGGAATAACTTGTCAGTATTTTCGGGAAAATATCCGTATCGAAGAAATACAGGTAATCCACACCCAGAAAAATAGCTGTAAGAAGAACGTAATTTCTTGATGTTCCATAAGCTACTTTGGCATATTTTTCTTGGAATGGAGTCCCGATCAATGCATCGATTTCCTTATCGGAAAGCCCTATCTTTTCCAGTGAGTTTTGAAGAAATGGAGAATCACCACGATGAACAGTGGTAACTTCGCAATATTCTTCCAGCCGTTTAATTATCTGCTGGTCAACATAATCATTATATGCAATGATGAGCCGTTCAAGCTTATGCCCGAATCTTTGTGCATTATCCAGGAAATCCTGAATTGGTGACATTTCTGTTAAACAACGTGTAATAACTCCAAAAGCGATTTTTTTTGATTTCATATTCGTTTCCTTTATTTATTTTGAATAAATAAACTGATATTATTGGGTATTTATGCCTTTTTTTGTCAATCTAAATAACAATTATATTTACAATATTTTATAAATTCTTTTTTTATCATTTCAATTGGAAATCAGAAAAAAGAAATAAGGTCTGAAATTGAGTAAGAAAAAATTAGTTAGAAATATCGGTTCGATGTCCGTCGCAGTTTTTATCAGCAGGATATTCGGACTTCTACGTGACATTATGATGACTAATTATTTCGGAACTTCTTATGTTGCCGATGCATTCAGGGTGGCATATCAAATACCGAATTTTCTCAGGAAACTATTTGGAGAAGGCGCTCTTTCTGCTGCAATGGTGCCCCTCTACAACGAAATTGGAGTGAAGAAGGGGAAGAAGGCTCAAATAAATTTTGCTTTGAACGTTCTTTCGATACTCACGGTTTTCCTGACTATTCTCTGTTTACTGGGAATTGCTTTTGCTCCGATAATCGTAAAAATATTAGCACCAGGTTTTGATGAGGTTACAAGGCAGTTGGTTATCAGGTTAGCCAGAATATTGTTCCCATATCTTTTTTTGATCGGGTTGTCATCCACTCTTATATCGATATTAAATTCTCATGATCGTTTCTTTATTCCGGGACTTTCTTCTGCTTTTTTAAATATTTCAATGATAGGATGTCTTGGGATATTTGTTCTTATAAATAAAACTTCCACGATGGAATCAAAGATATTTGTCTTGTCTCTTGGTGTGATAGCAGGAGGAGTTTTACAGACCATTATTAATTTCCCGCTTTTAAAGAAGATCGGATATTCTTTCAGGGTTAATTTGAATTTAAAAGGCGAAGCTCTTTCGTCTGTATGGAAGCGTTTGATACCGGGAGCTATCGGGATTGCAGTCAGGCAGATAAATCTGGTTGCAGATATGATACTGGCTTCTTTATTAGTTTCCGGCAGTATTGCTGCGCTGGGTTATGGGAACAGGTTAATGCAGCTTCCGATGGGGATTTTCGGTATTGCCGCCGGAGTTGCCGTATTGCCCTTGTTCTCCAGATTTGTGGCAGAAGAAAACTGGAAAGGATTGAAGGACAGCCTGCGGTTCTCGATTATCTCGTTGAGTTGTATAATGCTTCCGATCACGGCAATAATCGCCGGATTGGGAAAAGACTTTATTATGCTCCTTTTTATGCGCGGGAAATTTGATGCAACATCTGTTAATATGACCTACAGTGCACTTCTGTTCTATTCGCTCGGAATTATTTTCTATAGTTTTAATCGTCTTGTGATCCCTGTCTTTTATGCAAATAAAGATACAAAAACTCCCGTAAAAATATCCGCCTTTATCGTTGTAATTAATATTGTCCTGAATATTATTCTGATGCACTTCATGCAGCATGCGGGACTTGCGCTTGCTACCTCGATCTCGGCAATGATACAGTTCTTCATTTTATCTCGAATGCTCAAAAAGAAAGTTCCCCGGATCGAATTTCC
>JAUVLE010000076.1 GCA_030595905.1 Candidatus Cloacimonadota bacterium
ACTACTCCATAGTCTGGAATGGAACCGATGATAATAACCAAGCTGTCTCATCCGGGATTTATATGTATCAATTAAAAGTGGATGGTAAAGCAATTGCAATGAAAAAATGTTTGCTGTTGAAGTAGAGTGTTACCTTCGCAAGGTTTAAGATCAACTCCTAACCTCATTCCGCCACCACGATCACGCCGGTTCCGGTTTTGTTTTTCATGTTCAGGTCAAACAACATAAAGAGTGCCGAAAACGGATAGAATAACAAATAATAAAATGGCAACAACAGAAAAAACAGTTTGCTTATTCCCAGCATACTCATCGGGTATTTCATAGAAAGCAACCAGGCAAAGTGCCCCCACTTACCATAAGAATATTCAAATGAAACAATTTTAAATCCTGCGTTTTCCAGTTTGGAAATGATCTCATCCTTATCGTAACCCGGGCGTACGTGTTCTGCCGTAAATTTGGCAGATTCATCAAAAGTGCTGGGCGAGGAGATTATCAGTTTGCCGCCTTTTTCTAAAACCTGGCGGAAATTCCGTAAAACCTGCTCATCATTTTCAATGTGTTCCAGAATATCTATGGCAAGTATCAAGTTGAACTTCTCTTTTGGAATATAAGCGGTTAAATCTGCCTGCTGAACTGTAAATCCCTGCCGGCTATGTTTAGCTGCATATTGGGCAAATGAGTCCATATAATCAGTTTTTAAATCGACCGCATGCACTTTGGCTTTCTTGAAATACTTCAGTACAAAATAGGAATACTGCCCGAAGCCGGCACCCGCATCGTAAAAAAGGATCGGCTTATCTTTCGGAAAAAACTTTTTTATTTCTCTTTTCACATACCACTGACGCAGCAGAAGCATATCCAGAAGCAAATAGAACAGCCTTCTGAATAAAGGTACTTTATCGATGAATTCGGCAAATTTATCTTTAATTTTGTCGTATTGCATAAGCTAACCCAAAATATTCCTGCAAGCCCACAAACCGCCTTTGATGTTTATATCTTCGTCTTCTATAATATAAACAGGAAACAGTTTAAGGATCGCTGCTCTATCCGTGCTTTTTTGCAGTTCTCCCACAAAGCCACTTTGTTTGATGAATTCTGCATTTTTGGACGTTGAAGTTCCACAAAGATAAATTCCATTAAAGGGACGGAAAAATAGTGCTATTGCTTGTGCAAGTTTTCCTGAGCACCTGTAAAAAATATCGAGTGCTTCCCTGCAGATTTCATCTTTCAATGCTTTTTCTGCAATCTGTTCTGCAGATAATTCTTCCGGTTTCATTTTTGAATAAAACAACTCTATCAATCCCTGATATGTTAATTCCAATCCGCTTCCGGAAACGAAATCTTCCCAACTTGGAAGGTTTGTAAGTTTCAATTTGTTCTTCATCCTATTTACTAGTTCTTCATGTTTTTTATCCAGAGCAGAAACTGTGATATGTTGAATTTCCGAAGGAATGACCTCATAATATTTCACACCGGATTTCGTCCTTCCCATTATTACACCGGTGGTTCCAAAGCCTGTTCCGGGAGCCAGTAGCACCGATCTTAAATGGTCAGGTTCTGTTTTAACTTTCACCGGTGGTTCATATAATTTTGTAAATTTATATTCGCTTTTTTCCAAAGATAAAAAACCATAACCCGCAAGCTCCATATCATTGACCATTAATGTCCTGTCTTTCGGAAGTCCGCAATTATATAGATCCTGCAAGGTTATTTTTGTTCTATCCTGCCATCTTGTCAGGTTTACTTCATTCTTGTTCAGAACTATTCCCGCAAAACCGATGGTGCATCTATCGGGAAGTTGCTTTTGCTCATTTATTGAATTCCGTATAAATTTCTGCAGCTTCTGTTTTGAATCTATCCTTGTCTTAAATATTTGGGAAGTTTCTATCTGCTTTCCATTTTGAGTAATTTCAAACTGCAGGCGGGTATTGGTTCCGCCCACATCGATAGAAATATTCAATTCCAATTTTTTACTCATAAATTTTAAATGTTTGAACGGTTGTGTTCCGTCAATAAAAATGTTAATTATTGTAGCTTTGAGTGCATTTTTTTTCATAAAAACGGCATAATATAAATTTCGTTAAGAAATTGGTAATAAGCAAGCGTTAAAAAAAATCTTCTGTTTGAGTGATTTTCTAATTTCTTTTATCGATTCTGCTTAGAAAATAACGAGTTAAGATTTTTTAGTGGTGTTTACTAATTTTAGTAATTTATATTCGCCGAAAGTTTCTTGTCCGCCGTAGCTTTAGCGGAGGAGGATTCTTTGCGAAGCCTGTCCGGCTTTTTAAATCACCTCTGGCGACCTGACGGGTTTCTTTTGTCGGTACAAAAGAAATGAAGATCAATGCTTACCAGCTTCTGGATGGAAAACCCTCTTAATTTTCTTCAGAATAAAAAGAATGCAATGATTCTGAAATATTTTTTTATGGTATGCCTGCATCGATTTTCTTTTTGACAAGATTCTTCTAATTTTATTTTCCTGTATCGTAAACAAATTCGGAGAATTAATATGAATAAAGACGAATTAATAAAAGAAGCACAAAAGCCCAAATATATTTCAGGAATATTTAACTATTGCGATAGATGGTGTGAACGCTGCCAATTCACTTCCCGCTGCCTGAATTATAAGATCGGAAAGGAAAACTACGGTGATCTGGAAAAACATGATATTTCTACTGCTGAATTCTGGGAAGGATTTGCAAACTTAATGAAAGACACTTTAGAAATGCTTCAAGACAAGGCTGAGGAATTGGGTATCGATCTCGATTCTATTGAAACCGATAAAAGCAAGAAAAGTGCGGAAAATGTTTTTCATCTTACATCAGAGATGGCAAATAAATACATAACACTCGTTGATGGCTGGTTTGACTCCACCAAATACGTTTATGAAAATTCGGAAGTCTATCAAAAACTGAACAATTCAAAGGAAGCCGCTGTAAAATTTGATGACATTATCCAGATTATCGGGTGGTATCAAATGCAGATATATGTTAAGCTTCAAAGAGCACTCGATGGCGAAGAGACCGATTTCCCTGAAGGTTTTCCCAGGGATTCAGATGGCTCTGCCAAGGTTGCTTTGATCGGAATTGACCGTTCGATCTGTGCATGGACAAAAATGCTGGAATTCTTCCCGGACAGGAAAAGAACGCTTATGGAAATTATTACTTTTCTTAAACATCTATGCAATATTGTAGAAAAGAAATTCCCGAAAGCACGTGAATTTATCCGACCCGGATTTGATGAGATCGATGATGCTGTTTAGATATTAAAGAGTGAATGGAAAGACATAGCTTTTCAATTTTACATAAAATCCTTTTTATCTTCAAGTTGTTGCTAAAGGTCCGAGCCTGCCACGTTCTTCTTGCAAGCCAAAGGTTCACCAGCAAACTAATGGCTTGTAAACTTTTATCTCAATCTTTATGTGGAGGCTTTTGTATTCTGCATCATCTTTAATTAAAACAGTCCGCTCAATAAATTCAAATAAAATTACTTACCAATCAACATTAAAGGTTGTAAAAAAAATTACGTTTTTTCCCTATTCATTCACAATTAATTTTTATTTCTGTCAAATACACCCGAAATCATTCCGAATTTCAAGATTTTCTGAGTTTGAAAGGCATAAGAACATATTTAATTACTCGCAGTTACGCGATAGAATTTATTATCTTCCGTAATTAGAAGAGAACAGCTTGAATCTGCACCTGTATATTCTACTGTTCCAAAATTTCCGTAAGGATTTGAATCGGAATAAACGGTATAACTTGTTGCTCCCGTAACAGCAGTCCAACTGATTTCAACGTTTGAACCGGTTATCGAGATAATAACATTTTGAGGTGCATCGGGAGGAGGAATTGATACTATTATATTTCTAGAAAGAGTTCTACCGACATCACAATTATAAGTTCCGGCATAATCGCTGGAAACAGGAACATTCCAATCTAGTTCTATAGTTGTTTCACCGGCAAAATTCGGGCTGTCCAAAGGTGCGGAATTGAAATTCCACTGATAAGTTGTTCCTGCAATATCGGAAACAAATCGAACGTCTCCGGTAAGATAATTACTGTTTTCCAATGAAATCGTTTGATCGGAGGTTCCGTTTAAAGATGTTCTGTAATTAGACCAAGAACCGTTGCTAACAATATTTCCTGTAATATCCAAGAATAAGTAACTCGATGAATAAGCATTCCTTATTGTCCCGTTGTTTACAATATCTCCGTTTACACTTAATGTATAAGCGGTCTGATAAGAGTGTTTATTCTGCAGGGTTCCCGTTACTGTAGTTGTTCCGTTGAAAGTAACACTATTGCCATTGATTTGACAAGTTCCCAGAAGTTCTGCATTTGCAAAGTTCACATCCTGTAAATATGCATCATCGGTCATATTCAAAACTGCGTTATTGGCAGTTACGGTTCCGTCCTGCAAATATCCTCCGGTTAATGTCAGTGTGTTCCCTTCCTGTAAATTCAGATTATCTGAATTCAAATCTATGTTTGTTCCGATAAATTCGATATCTGAAATAAGGGTTACATTTCCGCCGAAAATATTTCCATAAAAATATGTTAGCGCAAATGAGCTGCCGGCAGAACAAGATATGTGCTGATCTGATATTCCTATTGGTTCAATGTCTGTATTTTGCCAGATACCATTGTTTACAATATCTCCTGTAATATTTATAGATAAGTTACTTGATGTAGAGCCATTCCTTATCGTCCCGTTGTTTACAATATCTCCGTTTATAGTTAATGTAAAAGTGGAGTTATAAGAATGTGTATTCTGCAGGATTCCTGTTACGGTTGTTGTTCCGATTAAATTAACATTGCTATTAACCTGACAAGTTCCCTGAAGTTCAGAATTTTCAATATCTATATCATATAAATATGCGCTATCGCTCATATTTAGAACTGCATTATTGGCAGCTATTGTTCCGTTTCGTAAATTTACGCCGGATAAAGTAAGTATGTTACCTTCTTGCAGTATGAGATTGTCATCATTCAAATATATATTAGTTCCTACAAATTCAATATCGGTATCAAAGTAGATGTTTCCGCGAGATGAATTGCCGTAGAAATGGGATATTGCAAAGGAACCGGCACCGGAACAAGAAATGTGCTGATCTGTTGTTCCGATGAGTTCAATATCATAATTCTGCCAAATACCGTTATTGTTTATTTGAATATCTCCCGGAATATGTATGGAAAGCTGACTGGTTGTGGAACCATTTCTTATGGTCCCGTTATTTGTTATTTCGCCGTTCAAAGTTAATGTAAAAGTGGAACTGTAAGAATGCTTATTCTGCAGAATTTCGGTTACGGTTGTTGCCCCGCTGAAAACCACATCACTGCCGTAAACTTGGCAAACCCCCTGAAACTCTGCATTTTCAATTTCCACATCATATAAATCTGCATCACCGGTCATAATAAGAACAGCATTATCAGCCGTTACAAATCCGTCAGTAATCCGTCCGCCCGTTAATGTCAACGTATTGTCTGCTTGCAGGATAAGATTATCACTATTCAAATCTATTGTTGTTCCTACAAATTCAATATCAGTATCAAAATAAATATTTCCGCGAGACAAATTACCTCGAAAATAAGATATTACAAATGAGCTGTCGGTCGGGCAAGAAATGTGCTGATCTGATGTTCCGATTAGTTCGATGTCATAATTCTGCCAAATACCATTATTTATAATGTTTCCTGCAATATCAATAAATAGGTGGTTTCCTGAATAATCTGTTATTGTTCCATTATTTACTATATCCCCGTTTACCGTTGTTGTAACACTTTGTCCATAACTGTATTTATTCCGTAAAGTTCCGGTAACTGTTGTTGTTCCGCTAAAGACAACCCCATTATTATTAATTTGGCATATTCCCTGAAGCTCTGCATTTTCAATTTCCACAGTGTATAAATATGCATCGTCTGTCATATTCAAAACTGCATTATCAGCTGTTACTGTTCCGTTTCGTAGATTTCCACCTGATAGCGAAAGCGTTGTCCCGATCCCCAATATCAGATTATCGTCATTCAAATTTACTTCCGTTCCTGCGAATGCAACATCAGTATCAAAATATATGCTTCCGCGAGATGAATTGCCTCGAAACCAAGTCGGTTCTAACATATTCCCAAGTCCACAAGAAATGTGTTGATCTGTTGTCCCGATGAGTTCGATGTCATAGTTCTGCCAGATACCGTTATTGGTTACATCTCCTGTAATATCAATATAGAGAACTGAACTTCCGTTGTTTTGAATTGTTCCGGTATTGTTTAGATTTCCGTTAACTGTGAGAATATAAGACCCACCGCTTCTGTTTTGCAGTACTCCGGTATTGGTAACATTGTCTGTAAACGTAATACTTCCATAGATATTTACAGTTCCTGATAATACCACATTATCAGCATTGACATTGTATAAATATGCATTGCCTGACATATTTATTTCAGATGCATTTCCTCCAAGAATATCCGCCTGATACAAACGACCTTGATCAATATGCAGATCGTATCCGGCAGAAATATCTAATGAACCGTTATTTTGCCATTGGACATTAGCACCGGAAAAATATATATCGTCGTCTGCAATAATATTATTGGCGTTATTGTTGTAAAAGTTCGGACTTTGGAAAGAATGTGCATTCAAACAAGAAATGTGCTGAACTGCAGAACCATCCAAATAAGTTGAGATACAGTCCCAAGTTCCGTCGTTTGTGACGTTTGCGTTAGCTCTGATAGTTAAACTACCGCCGGCACTGTTATTCGTGATAGTTCCTTCATTGATGATATTTCCGTAAACAGTTAATGTTACATAATCATCTCCGTGTTCATTCATAATCACACCTTCCGGATGAATATGCAGATCATCATTCAAAACATAGTTTTCACCAAGAACATAAACTCCGTAAATGTCCAATGCATTTAATGATGAGGTGATTGAACATAATAAGATCACACCTGCAAAAAATAGTATATACTTTTTGATTTTCATTTCTAACTCCTTTTTTTTATTTTTTATAAACTACAATTGTATTAGCCATTTCTGTGCCAAGCGGGCGAGAATGGAATAATAAGCTCGCTAACTTGTTATGTTATATGCGGATAAAAAATAATCTCTGTTTTATGAAAAAATTATTTATTAAAACGAGACGACACAAAATGTGTTTAATAAACGCAGATTGTATTTTGGTAAAATTTAATCACAAAAATCGCTGAAACGGTTTACAATTTTCTTCTCTTCTTAGTGGAGCTAAAAAGGTTGGGTTATGGTATCTTACGAAATATTAAATTTTTCCAGTAAATGATAGAATTTACTGCGGCTGATACCGAGAAGCTTGGCTGCTTCGGTCTTGTTATACTTGGTCTTTCTCAATGCTTTCTCGATCATTTCTTTTTCGGTGAATGAATACAAAACATTCGAGAGATCATCATCCTTGTTTTCTTCATCGAGTTTACGAACGTTTTTCAGAACAAGATGTTCGATTTCTATTTTGTCTTCATCACACAGCAAAACTGCACTTTTTATCACGTTTTTGAGTTCACGAATATTACCAGGCCAAGAATATCCCGAAAGTGTTTTCATCGCAACGGGGGAGAAGTGGGTTACAATTTTTTTGTAATCCGCACTGATCTCTTTCAGGAAGTATTTTGCGATGATTGGAATATCATCTTTACGTTGTTTCAGGTTTGGCAAGTCGATCTTGAATTCGTGAATTCGGTAAAACAGATCTTCACGAAAAATCCCAATGCGAACATCTTCATTTATGTTGTTATTGGAAGCAGCGATGATGCGCACATTTATTTTTTTAGAATGCTCGTCACCCAACCGTTGGATCTCATTTTCCTGTAATGCACGCAGAAACTTAGGCTGCATATTCATCGGCAAACTGTTTATTTCATCGAGGAATAAAGTTCCACCGTCGGCTAATTCAAATTTACCTTTTTTATCTTCTGTTGCACCCGTAAATGCTCCTTTTTTATGTCCGAAAAGCTCGCTTTCAAATAAGCTTTCTGGAATAGCACCGCAGTCCACAGCGATGAAAGGTTTATCTTTTCGCGGACTTTTTTGATGGATCATTCGAGCAAAAAGCTCTTTTCCCGTACCTGTCTCTCCTTCCAGAAAAACCGTAATATCTTTATCCGAAACACGTTCAATATCTTTCAGAACGCCTTGCAAAGGTTTACTGGTTCCCATCATTTCGGAAATATTTATAGGAAGTGATTCGGATTTTTTCGGAATAGAGAGTGCTTTCTTTACGACGGATAATATTTCGGTTTTATCAAAGGGTTTGGAAAAGAAGTTGTATGCACCCATTTTCATTGCTTCCACAGCTTTTCGCACATCCGCAAAAGATGTTATCATTATCACGATAATGCTTTTATCTATCTGTTTAATTCGTTTCAGTATTTCAAAACCGTTCATATCGGGAAGTTCAAAATCCAATAAAACAAGCTGAGGACGGAAGCTTTCCAATGCAGAAATCGCCAACTTTCCTGTTCCGACAAGTTTTGTATTGTATCCGTCTTTCTTTAAAAGTTTTGAAAGTGCTATTCTGATAATAACGTCATCATCCACGATCAGGATTCTATTCATACAATCTACTCCGATACCTTTTTAAGTGCAATTTCGGTTTGTATCTCTAAACGGCAAGGATTTTTTTCCACTTTGCATAAGTTATCTTCTTCGAAATTTCTTATGTCAGAACTTCCGCAAAGATATGAACTTTGTTGTCTGCTTGATGTTATCTTTACGAAAATTATTTTGGGAGAATTTCGTTGAGGGAATTTTCGCAAAGTATATGAGATTATTTTATTAAATATTTCTCCAACTTTTTTATCATTTCTTTATTGATTTCATATTCGGTCATAAATTTTCGATATTCTTCTTGAGAACCAAAACTTTCAAGTATAAATTCTTTATCATACATTTCACCATTCCTTTCACCGATACATTCCGGATAATTTGAATATTTCCAATCTTCCGGTTTGGCAACTAATCCGGCAGCTACCGGATTATAATGAACATATCGCATTAAATGGATCAAATAATTGTCTTTATCAATCAATAAATGTTTAGCCCGCCCTTCAAATAATGTACCTTTCCGTTTTTGTTGAATATTCACCGCTTGAGTATAACCGATAAATAATGTTTTAATCCAATCTGAGAGGGGAATTTCTGATTTTTGCTGAACGAGGAAATGATAATGATCTGGTATCAAGCAATAAGCTATTATATTTACTCCGAATTTTTTGTATGTTTTTTTCATTTTTCGGACAAGATATAAATAATTTCCTTCATTGAAAAATATTATGTCTTTATTGCATCCTCTATTGAATATGTGATAATAATTATTTTTTTCAAAATTCATAATAGTTCCTTTATTTCCACCACTTTGCGCAAGTTATCTTCTTCGAAATATCTTGTGTCAGAACTTCCGTAAAGTTATGAACTTAATTGCCTGCCTGATGATATCTTTGCGAAAATTATTTTTAGAGAATTTCGTTGGTGGAATTTTCGCAAAGTAATCTATCCTTCAGGCAAGACAACAGCAACCATCGTCCCCTTCCCAACCTCACTTTCCAAACTTATCTTTCCGCCGTTCTTTTCTACGAATTCTTTACAAAGAATCAAACCCAGTCCTGTTCCAGGTTCTCCATTTGTTCCCGGAGTGGTGATAATTTCATCGACTTTAAAAAGTTTTGATCTATTCGACTTACTTATTCCTGTTCCGTTATCGGAAACCGTGATCTCTATCTCTTTATCGATATTCTTTGCGGCGATAACGATTTCTCCAAATTCATTTGAGAATTTAACGGCATTTGTAAGAAGATTTTTAATTACAGAAAATATCATATTTTTATCTGCAAAAATGAGAGTATTTTCTTTGATCTTAGAGATTATGTTTACCTTCTTCTCTTCAGCTTTCACTTTCAGCAGTTCGGTAATATCCGCAATAACTTCGGAAATATCGAAGCTTTCGGGTTCGTGTCTTGTTCTTCCGATCTGAATACGAGCCCATTCCAATAAGTTCTCCATTAGTTTGAAATTATTATCGACATTCTTATTCAATTCCGATGCAATCAAAACTATCTCATCCTCGTCTAGATCCGAAATATCCGAAAGCAACTCCGTTCCCATCTGCAACGAAGTGAAGGAGTTTTTCAAATCGTGAGAAATGATGGAAAAAAATCTTTCCCGGGTTTTGTTCAGCTTTTCCAGTTCTGCTTTTTGCACATTGATTATTTTGTTTGTCTTTGCTTTTTGTTTATATAATTTAGACATCATCAAAAGAGAGATCAGAATCACGAAAACCACAATTATAAGTAAGTTTCTTTGTGTTTTCTGTTTGGCAATCTCCACTTTTTTCAGATCATTTTCAGCTTTCAGCAGTTGGTTTTGTCTTTCTTTTTTTTCTGTCTCATATTTAGTCTGCATATTTGCAAATTGCTTATGTTTTTCTACGTTGAACACCGAATCTTTCAGTGAAACTGATTTACTGAAAAACATCAGAGCTTTTTTGTAATCACCGGTTTTTTCATACATTTCGGAAATGAAATGATAGTTATTTATCATCACGTCGATATATTCTGTTTTAGCGGCAATAATGTTGCTTTCTTCAAAATATTTCAGAGCTTCATTATATTTGCCCTGTTTCAGATAGACCGCTCCGATATTGCTTACTGAAGCTGCCGCACCAACATCATCTTTTATCTCATTTTGATATTCCAAAGCACGACGAAAATACTCGAGAGCTTCAGGAAATTTTCCCAGCTTTTTATATGAAATTCCCAGTCCGTTCAATGATGCTGCTATTCCATATTTGTAATTTAACTTCTCTTTTATTTGAAGAGATCGTTCCTGAAACTCGATTGCCTTTTCATAATTATTTTCTTTTTTATAAATTATTCCCAACTCATTCAATATCACAGCTTCGCGTTTTTTATTATCGTTTTTTTGATATATCTCTAATGCTTTCAGCAAATTCTGTTTTGCTTCATCATATTTTTCCCACTGCTTGTATATCGTACCGATTTCTTTCAGGGCGTGTGCTGTGAATATTTCATTATCGTGTTCTTCCGCTGATTTCATAGCTTCGAGATAATATTCGTGAGCGGTTTTGTAGTCGCTTTCGTAATAATAGATAAGCCCGATATTCAAAAGCTTCAAAGCAATTTGCGCACCTTCTTTCTGTTCTCTGCTTATTTCCAATGCCTTTTTGTAATATTCCAATGCTTTCTCGATATTGGATTTTTTTCTGTAAATCGTACCTATCCCGTTATAAATGCTCGGTAAAATTTCTTTATAATTTATTCGTTCGGCAGCTTCTAAAGCTTTTTGGAATGTATCATAAGCTTTATCATATTCGTTCAAATCTTTATATGAAGTTGCCATAAATGTAAGTGCGCGTGGTATTTCTATGCTGTTTTTATCTGCAAGATTAAGAGCTTTTTTGGTCAATTCCAAACTTTTTGCAGGATTTGAATTTATCGTTTCGGCAGCCAGGTCATTCAGTATTTCTGCTCTGTTTTTTAGTTTGGAATTCTGCAGCAATGTTTCCAAACTATCGATTTCCGATTGAGTGCAAAACAATGTTGTCGTCATTGTTGTTATTATTAGAATAAAAATTATATGTTTCATTATCTCTACTTATTTTTCACGTATTTATCAAACCATTCCAGCATTTCAGTTAATGTTTAAGTATGCCACGTTCTTCCTGTAAGCCAAAGGTTCACCAGCAAACCAATAGCTTGTAAACCTATGGCTGGCTTGTAAACTTTTCTTCTTACTTGGCTGTAGCCACCTCTGTATTCATTAAAATAACTTTAAGTATTTATCGAATACAAACAATTTATTTCTTCCATAACCAGTCATTTCTTTTATTATGTCTTTCTCAATCATAACATTTATTAAAGACCTCATAGTTTTATCAGGGATTCCAGTTATTTTTACCAATTCTTTTACACTCAGAATTGGGCTTTCATAAAATTTATTTATGATCTTGATAATCTTTTTTGATCTACTTCCAAAAGTATGACTTTTTTCTGTCATTTCTTTCTGCAATTCAATTATTTTTATAAAAGTTAATTTTGTGTTTTCTGAAGTTGTTATAATTCCTTTTAGAAAAAATTTTATCCATTGGACAATATTATTATTTCTTGCATCAGTTAAACATTGATAATATTTTTCACGATTTTTTTCAAAATAGTCAGATAAGTATAAAGCTGGCTTCGTTAATATCTCATTT
>JAUVLE010000306.1 GCA_030595905.1 Candidatus Cloacimonadota bacterium
ACAAACGACAAATCAATAGCCCACACCTTCAGGTGTGGGACAAAAATTAAATTAAAAAAGATAATACGCCGTTCACGGCGTTCTGACAAAAAAAGGAATTTATTATGAAAAAAATATTTATGGTAATCAGCATATTAATTGCGATATTCAGCAATTCTTATGCTCAAGCAGATTTCAATATCAATGGCTTTCTGAAAACGGATAACAGAATGTTGACTGATGATAATTCTTTCACCTGGAATGAAAATCAATTAGGACTCAAATTTGAAGGTTCATATTCCGGTAATTATCATTTATACAGTGAGGTTCGTTTAAGAGGATTTAACTTTCCTGAAGTATCTCAAACAGCGGATTTGCAAGGGAAAGATAATATTTATAAATGGGGATTAGAATTTCGGGAAGCATATCTCGATCTATACCAGTTTGGCTTAGAGGATTTAGATGTCAGGATCGGACGACAGATACTTAGCTGGGGAACTGCCGATAAATTGAATCCGACCGGCAATATCTGTCCTGAAGATCTGGAAGATGTTTTCAATTTTGGTGAACAATCGGGCGTGAATTCCGTTTTGGCAACTTATTATTTGGGAGATTTCACTTTTTCCGGCGTATATGTTCCCGCTTTCACTCCGGCAGTTTTACCTTCAGGTATTTATGTTTCCGCTCTGTTCGAACCGATGGAACTTCCTCCCGGAATGACGCTTCGTAAGTACGGGGACAAAATAATCTTACCTGAACAAAAATTTACAGAATCGTCGCAGGCAGCCTTTAAAGTTGGCACTAATTTATTCGATTATGATCTATCGTTCAGTTATTATTACGGCAGAGACGATTTACCTTTACTTAACAAAGTAATTATTTTCCCTGTTGATACTTTGGGAACTGTAGATGTAACAGCAGAGATGATCTATCCCAAAATGCAGGTTATCGGAACTGATTTTGCCGGAAGCTTTCTCGATGTAGGAATTTGGGGAGAAGCCGCTATTACAATTCCTGATGAAGTCGAAATGCAGACTATAGTTGGAGATTCCACAACAATATCAATTGCTCTGAAAGATGATCCGTATTGCAAATTCGTGCTTGGCGGAGATTATACTTTCAAAAACGGAATATATCTGAATACCCAATATCTACACGGTTTTGTTCACGAAAGAGGAAATGATAGTTTGAATGATTATCTTACTTTCCGCTTTGAGAAGAAATTCTTTAATGATGAATTGAAAATAGTTCCGATTGGAGGAGCAGTTTCCGTAACCGATTGGGATGATTATGAAAACAATTATGGTCTCGTTCTTAATCCTGAATTATCTTTTTTCCCGTATGATAATATTGAAATGATTTTAGGTGCTTACATTCTTGATGGAAAAGGGAGTAATATGTTCAGTAATTTGAAAGATAATGATGAAGTCTATTTCAAGGCAAAAGTGAGTTTTTAAAAATTGTAATATGGTGTTTTCAGAGAACATCTTACTAATAATTGGTTCTCTTTTTTTTCTATTTGGCATTGCCATAACCATCTATCCAAATGAAATCGGAAGGTGGTTAAAAACTCATTCTTTTCTGTCGAATGACTCATTTTGTTTAACCGGTTATATTGTGGGTTTAATGGGGTTAACAATATTGATTATAATATTTTGGAGGTAGTTAAATTATGTTACAAAAATTTATTCTTCTCGCAATTTTTGGTGTTGCAATGGCTCATTTGGAAGGAGTCGTTGTCGTCTATTTACGTAAAGCTCTCGATTATAATGGAGATGGTTCTAATATAAATTTTCTGCAGAAATTTCCTAAAGAATATCTTCTTATCGAAAGAACAAGGGAAGCTGCTACGATCATTATGCTCGTTGTATTAGCTGTTCTTATTGGAGATGGTTTGTTTGATATGATCATTGTATTCCTTTGGACATTTGCTTTTTGGGATTTGTTTTATTATGTTTCACTTTATGTTCTAATAAAATGGCCAAATAGTCTCAAAACAATAGATGTTCTTTTTCTTATTCCCAAACCCTGGATTGCACCGGTCTGGTTTCCGATAAGTATCTCATCAATAACGATTCTTTCTATTTTTATTTATCTATTTTTTTTATCCTGAGGAAAGACCAGTTATAGTTACTGAAGATAAAAGGAGAATTATATAATGAGCATAAAAAATGAAGCCGTACGTGTGCTGGAATTACTAAAAAAATATGGCTATCATTCACAGTCATATAATATCTTACGCAGCGATAAATCATACTTTTATTCGTCTTCCGGTATCGAGGGAGTGATCGCCTATGTTGTTAAAGCAAATGTGGCGATGGCAGCCGGCGATCCGGTATGTGATCCTTCCAATATTTACTCTTTTGTTACTGAATTTAGAATGTTTTGTAAAGAACGGAAATTGCTGTGTTGTTTTCAGTCTATCACAGAGCGTTGCAAAGATGTTCTATAAAATATAAATTTCAGGAGATAACTTTTGAGAATTTTATACAGAATTTTGGCATTAATTGTAAATTCATTCTCCAAAATTATTGGAAACCTAAAGATAATTCATCCTGAGAGATTAAGAG
>JAUVLE010000266.1 GCA_030595905.1 Candidatus Cloacimonadota bacterium
ATTTTCGGTGTCAATTCGGTGTATCTCGGTGGTTAATTCAAGGATGAACATTAAAAATCAAATTTGAATTCTTCTTCCTTTTTGGGTTCGGAAAAAGATATACTATCGTTTTCTGCAAGTCCTTCGATGATCTCTACCTGTTGAAAATTATTTATCCCTGTTTTAACTGTAATGCTTTCACCGATCGTATCGTTCACAACTTTATAAACGATGTCCTGTCCTTCTTCATCACTAAAGATACATCGAATGGGAACTACCAGGATATCTTTCCTCTTTTCTCCGATTATCGTTATATTTGCGGTCATTCCGGGTTTAAGTTTATCATCCACTTTTTTTATTTCTATCTCTATAGGAAAGACTTTAACGTTGCTATATGTAACAGCCATAGCAGCTATCTTTGTTATATTTCCCGAATATTTTTCATAGGGATATGCATCCACTTGAATTTCGACACGCTGATCCTTCCTTATCTTGGAAATATCAACTTCATTTATTCTTGATTCCACAACCATTCGTTCGAGGTCTGCCAGTTTTAATATCACCGTTCCGGCACTATAGGAGCTTGTGTTTGAAACCACCATTTCTCCCTCTTCAACCGATCTCTGGATAACAGTTCCGGAAGCAGTGGAAATTATCTTTGAAACATTTTCTTCCGTTTCGATTTCTTTTATTAATTCATACTGCTGCAATGCAGATTCATAGTTTATTTCCGCTTCTGTTAAAGCATCTTTATGCGAATCAAGTTCTTTTTGTGAAACATAACTTGCATTAAAAAGTTCTTGCTTATCGTTAAGATCTCTTTGAGCATTTTTTAATCTTAATTCGGATAGATCAAGAGTATTCTTTATCCGCGAAATAGTTTCTGCCTGGTTATAATCAGGTTCAATTTCTGCAATGATATCGTTCTTATTAACAAAATCACCTTCATCTACAAAGAACTTGAGAATTTTTCCGCTGATCTTAGATTTCACTTCGATCTCTTTGATCGGGTGGATATCACCCGTTTCTTCCAGCTTCACAGTTATCATACCTTTTTCCACGATATGAAATTTAACCTTTTCTGTCGATGCTTTCCTTGATTTCTTTTTCTTTGAACTTATTGCTCCGATAACTATCACGATCACAATAACTATTCCTGTTATTATTAAAAATTTTTTCATTATTCACTCCAGATTATTTATATTCCACTGCATCTAACACAAGTGATATTTTTTTTCTTTTACGGATAACGGTCAACTTCATTTTATCACCAACAGAAATATCGGAAACAGCCAATTCCGCATCTTCCGTATTCCTGATATTATTCCCATTTATTTCGATTATTATATCTTCTTTTTTCAATCCTGCTTTTGATGCCGGGCTATTATTTTGAATATAATTAACGATAACTCCATCAAGGTTTTCAAGCTGAAAATGTGATGCCGTCATAGGGTTTATATCCTGAACTTTAAAGCCGAACCAGATCTCACGTATCTTTCCGTAGCGGATCAATTCACCCGTTACTTTCTTAACTTGATCTATAGGAATGGAAAATCCGATACCGATATTTCCGCCGGATTCGGAAAATATAAACGTGTTTATACCTATCACTTCTCCATAAATATTTACCAGCGGTCCACCGCTGTTGCCCTGATTGATGGCAGCATCCGTCTGGATCATTCTTCTATATATCTTTCCCTGTTCATTTTCTGCAAAATCACGGTTAACTGCAGATATCACACCCACCGAGACGCTGGGTTTGCTGTCCTTTATCAGAAACCCATAAGGATTTCCCACAGCAATTGCCCATTCACCTATGATGAGGTCGGAAGATTTTCCAAGCTTTGCATAAGGCAGGTTCTTACCTTCTATTTTTAAAACGGCAATATCATGAATTTTATCCAAACCTATCAATTTCCCATCGAACTGACGGTTATCCGTAAGTATCACCTTTATCTCTGTGGCACCTTCTACAACATGTCCATTCGTGATTATGTAGCCGTCTTTGGAAAATATCACGCCGGAACCGATACCTTTGATATTGTAAGGAACCTCGTCATAGAATCCAAAGAAAAAGCTTGTTCTTCTACGTACGATCTTTGTCTTGATTACATTCACACTGACAACTGCCGGCTGAATATGTTCCACTGCATCTGTAATAGCATTCTTCCTGGCAGAATATATCTTTTCGGTATCTGCCTGTTTATCTTGCGGAACGCTTTCTTCACTTTCAATTTGTTCGTTCAATTCTTTTACGGAAGGTCTATCTTCCACCTTATCAAAAAATCTCGAATAGATGAGAAGTGCAATTATCAAGATCGCCAGAATTATTATTACATCATTTCTTCGCATGTTCGATCCTATTTAATAATAAAGTAAATGATCATATTCCAAAGTCCGTTGATCAGGCAGATTGCCAGGGTTATGAGCAGCATATACTTAAAAATATACCTGTTAAAATAACCCCGAATAATTTCCATATCCAGTTTTTTATCGAGGAGTTCCACATATTTTTCCACAGAATATCTTTCCATCAGGTAGGGAACAAAACTTCTAAAAAATTGTTTTACTATCTCGAAAACAATTACGGAAATGAAGTAACGTATTTTTTCTTTGAAAGCTTTGGGAAGAAGACTTATATTAGAGATAAACTCACATTTTTTCCAGGCTTTCCGGAATGCTTCCTGTTCCCATTTCGATATGCGGGAGCTATCGGATTCATCTTTTGTATCTCTGATATAATCCGAAAGTAATCTCGAAAGTTTCCTGATGAGCCATATCTTTTTTTTGTAAGCATACCCGGGCGTTAGTGGAACTTTTTTTCTGCCGAAATAATATTTTTCCTTCTTTGGATAGAAAAGAAAAGCCTTGATAGAAAAAACCACGATCATACCAGGCAGAACGTTTAAAAAAATAAAAGATAAGGGTCTTATGAAAGCCATTATATTTTGCCTTGCTGGTATAATTTTACGAAATAACCGATAGTCCTGTCATAAGTTTTTTCTGCATCATCAGGAAAATAGCATGCCGGAAGTTCTCCCATAGAACGATGATAATGAATACATTCGCAGCAGGTTCCCTTCTTCCCGCATGGATAGGTGCAGTTGCACATTTCCAGATTTTTCTGTTTATTATTACAATCCATATTTACTCCTGAAATTACAGTGGAATTAAAGAAAATCCACAGGTTTTTTTGTCAACTATAATGCTGGGATATGTTGATAATAAGATTACCTTGCGGATGGTTAAACTCCAATAATACAGTAGAAATTAGATATTTATTTCAAATAATTATTACACAAAAGAACCCAAATAAATAACCCCATCGTTTACGGTGGAGAGAATAACCGAAAAAATGAGTTTATACGCCGTTCACAGCGTTCTTAAAGTAAGTTTTATAACGGCGTAAACTTATCTTTCATCTATTTCCTTATTCTCCGCCGTAAACGAC
>JAUVLE010000326.1 GCA_030595905.1 Candidatus Cloacimonadota bacterium
ACAGATGGTGGATATTTCTTTGAAGATCAAAGGAACTATCGGGTTTGTTCCTACTATGGGTTACCTGCATAAAGGTCATTTGAGCCTGGTGGAAGCTGCCAAAAAAGATGCAGATATCGTTGTAGTAAGCATATTCGTAAATCCTGCCCAGTTCTCTCCAAATGAAGATCTTTCCCAATATCCGCGGGATATTAACAGCGATGTGAAGTTGCTTTCCGAACTCGATGTGGATTACATTTTCTTTCCGCAGGAATCTGAAATGTATCCCGATGGCTACAAAACATGGGTGAACGTTGATAAGGTCACGCAGGTGCTTTGTGGAAAATCACGTCCTACGCACTTCAAAGGCGTAACCACTATCGTTGCTAAATTAATGAATATTGTTGATCCCGACCTGATGTATATGGGAGAAAAAGATTTTCAGCAGTTTGTTATTTTAAGGCAGATGGCAAAAGACCTTAACTTTAAAACAGAGATAATCGGATGTCCGATAATTCGGGAAGAAGATGGTCTGGCGATGAGTTCGAGGAACAAGTATTTATCTCCTGCAGGGAGAAAGAACGGTTTATGCCTTCATAAAGCCCTCCTGCTGGCAAAAAAAAGATTCCGGCAAAATATTACGAATTCAAGCAAAATAATTGCTGAAATGGCAAATTTGATAGAAAACATGGAAGGAGTTATCGACTACATCGAAGTGGTCGATCCTGATACATTGGAGCATGTCACCGAACTTAAAAAAGGATGCAGGATCCTGCTTGCTGTGATAATCGAAAATACCAGATTGATAGACAATATGGAGATGGAGTGAAAAAGAGATGGAGTGAATAAGAGATGGAGTGAAATCGTGAATATGATAACTAATAATTGAGGAAAGATGGAACAGGTTAATATTCTTATAATCGGTGCAGGAGTGATCGGACTTTCTGCAGCAAAAGTTCTTTCCGAAGAATTTGAAGATGTAGTGGTCGTGGAAAAAGAAGATTCGTTTGGAAGGCATACCAGCAGCCGCAATAGCGAAGTTATCCATTCCGGGATATATTATCCGCAGAACACGCTCAAGGCAAAGCTTTGCGTTCGGGGAGCCGAACTTCTTTATAAATATTGCAAAGCAAATGATCTTCCATTCCGGAACTGCGGGAAGCTGGTGGTAGCCACAGATAAAGACGAATTACCTGCACTTGTTGAACTGAAAGAAAACGGTGAGCGGAATGAAGTGAAAGGTTTGGAGATGATCGATGAAAAAGAATGCAAAAGCCTTGAACCTCAGATCAAAGCCATCAGAGCATTGAAGGTGCCTTCCACCGGTATCCTCGATACTCATAAATTTATGCAGAAATTAGAGAGTAATGCTGAAAAGAACGATGCCTTCATTTGTTATGAAATGGAAGTGACTTCTATAACAAAAGCTGAGAACGGATATGTTGTAAATTTCACTAATGGTGAAGTTTTCCAGGCAAATACTATTATAAATTGTGCAGGTCTTTTTTCCGATGAAATAGCAGAAATGGTAGGTATAGATATTAAAAAGGAAAATCTTAAAATTCACTGGTGCAAAGGCGAATACTACAAAACAACAAAGATAAAAGATATAAAACACCTTATATATCCGCTTCCCGACCCGAAAGGAATTTTTCTGGGAATTCATCTGACCATTAACTTGAACGGTGAAGTTCGGTTCGGACCAAATGCTTATTATTTGAACGAATTAAATTACTCTATGGATGAAACTTACAAGAAGGATTTCCTTCTTGCTGTGAACAAATATGTGCAGATAGATGAAGATAACCTTCAACTCGATGACTGCGGGATACGCCCGAAACTTCAGGAAGAAGGCGGCGAATTCAGGGATTTCTATATTAAGGAAGAATCTGAAAAAGGATTTCCAAACTTTATAAATACGATCGGGATAGAATCACCGGGTCTAACCGCCTGTTTGGCGATTGCAGAAGAAGTGAAGAAAATAATGAACCGCTAATAAACGCAAATGAACACGAATAAATAAGGATGAATGTGAATATTTCTTTATCTTAATCAAAAGAATTCCTCAATGCTTGCGTTGGGGTTTCCATATTTTCTCCCCTGATTTAGGGGAGATGTCATTCGGTGAATGACAGAGGGGTTAAATATTGAAAATTCGTGTTTAAGCTTGCTTAAATAAAAAATACTCC
>JAUVLE010000094.1 GCA_030595905.1 Candidatus Cloacimonadota bacterium
GGAGTATTTTTTATTTAAGCAAGCTTAAACACGAATTTTCAATATTTAACCCCTCTGTCATTCACCGAATGACATCTCCCCTAAATCAGGGGAGAAAATATGGAAACCCCAACGCAAGCATTGAGGAATTCTTTTGATTAAAAATTTAGTGCTATTCCAATACTATTATGTAAAATATATGGTTTTAATGTTAATTCATTTTTAACATCCGGATCATATCTTCGGATCAATAAGTTTGAGATCGAATAACCAATAATTCCACCAACGAAAACATCCGAAGTCCAATGCTGTTTATCAACGATCCTCTGAACTGCTACAGATAGAGCAAACGTATATGCCGGGATTTTGATCCACAATTGATCGTACTGTTTCGCAATAACGGTCATCATTGCAAAAGTACATGATGTGTGCATTGAAGGCATCGATCTATAAGCCTTTTCATTACTGAATGAAAAAAAATCAAAAACTGTCGGACCGTTCTCATTATATGGACGTTCTCTTCCGCAAATCATTTTTAGTGAACCTGTTACAAAAAGAGTAAATACAAAAGACTCCGCTAACAAACCCGATGTCTGGAGAAGCTTCTCATCTTCCAATAATAATTCTGATGCAGCCATAGATGAACAAAGCCCGCCAAATAGATAATAAACGTTCATCCCACTACTTCCATATCCTCTTCCAATTTCTGAAAATTTATCAAATATTATGTTTGGGAATTCGTCTTTTCCGGATTTGGAATTATCATAGATCTTTTCATCAAAATGAAAAATAAGTCCGGCTGTAATACCGGAAAAGATCAACAGTTTGCAACCATCCTTTTTTGATATCCTTGCAGGAGAACTGAAAACATAACAAAAATCATTTTTCACAGTTCTAAGGTTAAATCTGTAATTTCCCGGGGCTTTGGAATTATCACTAAGTTGTGAAAAAGAATGTGTAGAAAAGAGAAAAAAAATACAACAAGCAAAGATTAACTTTTTAGATAAGAATATTGTAAGAACCGATATACTCTTTTTCACATTTTTTAGAATTTCAAATAAAGTTCTAATAAAAAATAGTAAGTAAGATCAAAAGAAGCTCCTATCGGATGATACTTCAATTCCTGATTACCCACATTTCGTAGAAGTAAGCTTGCTTTCAATCTTCTTTCCCAAAACCATTTTTGTATCTGGAAATCAAGGATAACAGAACTATCTATTGTTGAATGATATTCTTCATTAATTTCACTCGATGAATAGTAAGTTTGTCCATCGATACCCTGATAATCTATCCAGTATGAAGACGAAAGATAAGTTAATCTTGCCCACAAAGAAAAATTTAATTCCGGCGTAAATGTTACTTTATACACTGCTTTATGTTCAGGAATGTTTTCCCATACTTCCCGGAAAACCTTATCACCTGCAACGACTACCTGATGATTGTAGGAAAGAAACTGTTCAATTTGCGGAATGATGCGATAATTAAATATGATCTGCTGTCCAAGAACGTTTCCGTTCTGTCCGGTGTAAATTTTCACCGGAGCGGAAAAGGAATAATCCTGAGAATTTAATTCAAAATCCTGCCTTTCAATGTATAGATCATTAAAATTTCTGTATGAGCCGGCAAGTTTGATCAAAAGATAGTTACCTAATTCAGTGTTCCAGGTCAGGTCGAAAGTTAACTGATCGCTTTTTTCGATTTTACCGTAGATCGTGTAATCTACATCGTATTCCTGTAAAATATTATATCCCCTATCTATCCAGAACCAGAGACTGTTATCTTCTTCAAATAACCTTTGGGAATAAGAAAGAACAGCATTCAA
Organism: Candidatus Cloacimonadota bacterium; assembly: GCA_030595905.1. Lineage (GTDB taxonomy): Bacteria > Cloacimonadota > Cloacimonadia > Cloacimonadales > TCS61 > JACNIV01. The sequence goes on from JAUVLE010000094.1 coordinate 1,802, forward strand.
AGAATGAGATGAATTTATTTTCCAATAATTTGATATTGAACCTTTTAAAGCTGTTTTGTCATTACTGTAACATATCATTCCATCCAGATTTTGATAAACTTTTTCAGAAAGATCATAAACTACTTTCCCATACAATTTAGCCATATCAAAATAATTTTTTCCCAAATGATATTTTGTATCCAACAAAAATTTACTATACTCGATCCCGTATCTACTTTCAAATAATAAACTCTTGCTCTTTTTTTCTAACAAGCCGGAAAAATTATGTGATTTCCAATTAAAATCAAAGTCGAGAGAGTTAGGATGTTTTTCCAGTTCTTTATAAAAATACTGGAATCGATAAAGAATATTTTTGTTTTTAAAAAGATTTCCGGATAAACCTATCCTTGTATAGATGTCATTCACAGGAATTTCTCTTCCAATCGGTTTGAAAAAGAGAAAATATCTATACGAATATGAATAATCAACCTGCAACTCATTATCGATGGATTTATTTCCCAATCTTAGAGAAAGAGAATTTCTTATCATCTTTGGTCTGTCCGTATCTTCAAACCATAGTTTCAGATGTCTATTTTCCCGCGATCCATTTCCAGGAGGATCCTCAAGAATTTTCGTATTACGTTTAATCATGGCAATATCCTGAAATGGATGAAAGTGCCTGATGAAATAAGTACGGAAGTACCAGTTTTTAAGACCATAGTCGAAGCTATAGGATGCATCCCGTCCAATTCTTTGAAGATCCGGAGTACCATATTCTGTTCCCTCATACGGTCCGGGTTCACCCGTAACATTACCGCCCATTTGAAATACTTGAATTAAAAAGTTCGGTTGAGTTTTTTTTGTATGAAAATGAATCAATCCTTTTTCTGTAAATTCACCGTTATGGATTCCCGGTGTGCATATTATTTCCACATAATCGATCTGTTGTATCGTAACAGGTAGGAAATTTAATATCTTGCAGTCAAATGAATTCAGCTCAAATCGCTGTCCATCCAACATTACTATCCAGTTCTGTGCTTGATAAGATGATAAGTTGTTAGCACTTACCTGCCATGTATAACCGTCAATTGTAGATAAATTCCACCCATCAACCAGAAACAAAATATCTGCTATCCTGGTTATTCCGGCATTTTGTATTTCCTCAGATGAGATCACTTTAAGATCGGTGGCTGGAAGTTCCTCTGCAACAATATCGGTTATTGTTAAAATCCAAAGTATTAAAAGAAACCAAATAAAGTATTTCATTTAGTAAATTCTCTAAACCATTGTGGAGAAACGAATGTATAGCTTATTCCTGCAGAAATATAATTTAACCTGATGCGATGAAAAGTGTAAATTATACTGTAACTTTCGGATAGATAAAGATTCCAGTTTTCAAATAAAGGAAAGATTAACCGGCAATCGAAAGCAGTTCTAAGCTCTTGCTCAATATCATATTGATCTTCATATTGACTCTTCTTTTCATCAAGTGTTATGAAAGTACTTCCAATATTAATTCCGGCAAAGATCTTAGTTCCTAATGGAAGTGAGCAACTTTTTCCCCATCCAATATAAAGACAGAATGTTTGGAAATCTGCCATTTCTTTGTTCTTGCTGAAATAAGAATCCAAATGAACACCTGCCTGAACGCAACCAAAATAAAATGGTGTTTCAATAAATCCTTCAAGACCAAGATCGTGTTCCCATAGATCATGAAAGGAGTTTTTATTCGTATTAGCTGCGTATTGCAAGACTACATTTATCGAGGAAAAAGCAATATTCTTTTCAGCATGAAGTAAGCTTTTATATTGAAAGAAAAAAATTATTATCAATATGTTCAGGATTAAAGTATAAACCGATTTTTTCTTAAATATCATTATCAAAATTCCGGTAAATTATCCGGGAAAACCATGTAGTAAGAAAGAAGGGCTGATTTTCATCAGCCCTTTCTTTCAATTTATTTCTTCCCGTTTTCCTGCATATCCCGGCAAATTTGTTCTACCTGCCGGAAAGCTACTTTACCACTACCCATAAGAGGAATATCTTCGATTACATAAAATTCTTTGGGAACAGCAATAGCAGGAAGTTCTTTTGCCATCTGTTTCAGTACTTTTTTCTTATCGAATTCACCTGTGGCAACCGCAGCTACTACATCCGATCCCTTAGTTGGATTGGGTACGTCCACCACGCAACAAATCACTCCATCCGGCAGCAATCTATTAAGAATTTCTTCAACCCTGACCAGAGAAACCATTTCACCGCCTACTTTCACAAATCGTCTAAGCCTGCCCCGATGCCACAGAAAGCCGTCTTCATCCATAATTCCCATATCACCGGTATCATACCAACCGTTATGCATGCGAAGAGATGTCTCTTCTATATCTCCAAGGTAGCCACTAGAAACCAGATCACCCTTCACAAATATTTTTCCTTCACCGTTAGCTGGTAGTACTTTATCCGTCTTAATATCAAGTATCTTCACCTCAACATTAGGAATTGGTTTTCCAATACTGCCGTGTTTGTTTGCTTTCGAAGTATTAACCGAAATTACCGGACTGGTTTCTGTAGCGCCATAACCCTCCAATATCTCCAGGTTATGATCATTTTTGTAAATATTTCTCAGTTTTTCCGGTAATTTATCAGCACCTGTAATCGCAAGCACTACAGAATCGAAATCTCCCTTTCCGGCTTTTTTCAAATAGCCATGGAAAAAGGTTGGAGTTCCTATTAAAATAGAAATTTTATATTTCTTTATTGATTCTACAATGGCTTTATAATCCAGCGGATTGGCATGTGCTACAATAGCTGCCCCGATGGTGATAGGCAGCCAGAAGTTGGTAGTTAACCCGAAAACATGGAAAAGAGGTAGTGTGCCTGCAAATACATCTAAATAAGAGAAATCAATGATTGCAGGTAGATTCTCCAGATTATGGTTAATGTTCTTATGTGAAAGTTGAACTGCTTTAGGGTCTTTTTCACTACCACTGGTAAAAAGAATTACAGAAGTATCATCATCGCTGCCATGCCTTACCTTTGAGCATAAAACCTTTGCCGGCAGCTTTGACTTGAACAGTGCTCCAATTTTATCTACGATCGTTATGGAAGGCATGATATCTTCCAGGTAAACCATTCCCTGCACATGTTCACAATTGATCTTTTCCAGGAGTTTTTTACTGGTGATAATGGTCTTGAAACTGCACTTCTCCTGTGCATAGATAGAATTTTCCCGGGCACCTGTGGAATAGTTGATCATAACCGGTATCTTTCCACTCATTAGTGCTCCCAGTATGGAAAGTATACAACCGGCAGAAGTGGGCACCATTACCCCAATGTACCGGCTTTTATATTTGCTGAATTTCTTGGCCAGTATCAATGAAGCTATCAGCATTTTCTCGTAAGGAATATCCTTACCGGTTGCCTGGTCATGTACAGCGATCCTGGAAGAATGTTCTTTGGCAGCTAAAATAAATTTTTCCTGTAATTGCATAATCTCTCCTTATTTTTTCTACTATCACTTCTATTTTTTAATTACTTTTGAAATAATTGATTATCTGTGTCAAATGTTTTATTTAATTCGCTTTATATATTATCTTTAAAACACTTTGGTTTGTTCTTATTCCAAACCTCTTAAAAAAGTTCATTCAATCCACGATTAAATCGGTGACCAGATTGATTGAAATAATTGAGGATGACTAACATGGTTATAATAATAGAATTGGTTTATTAAATTACATCGAGACGGTGTTAAAGAAAAATTAATGGTTCAATCGGGACGATTGAACCAACAATATCCAGCCCACCCGAGTTCGGATGGGCTGCTTTTCTTATATAATTAAGTCTTGTTCTTCTCGGCAAAATCCTTTCCGGCTTTCATGGCTTTCAGGTTGGATTCCACTACTTTCTCACCCTTTCTTCCAAAGATAAATTTGATGCCTTCTTCCAGTTTATCGTAAGGAATATCCAGGAAAAGCGAGGCAGCACCCAGCATCACCATGTTCATAGAACGGCTGGATCCCAGGTCTTTGGCTATCTGGTCAGCATTTATGGCTACGTTATTTTTAATAGATTTAATTTCATCCATAAGTTTGTTTGTGTCGGGATAATCCGGGATATTTACAAAAGGCGTTGTATTCGTGATAAACCATCCGTTTTCGGCAAGATACGGCATATATCGAAGTGCTTCCATCGGCTCCACGGACAGTATCAAGTCTGCTCCTCCATGAGGTATAAGATCGGAAAATATTTCTTTATCTGAAATCCGCAGGTGAGATTGCACATCGCCGCCGCGCTGGCTCATCCCATGAACTTCTGCCTGCTTCAGATTCAGACCCGATTCTATTGCTGCATAACCGATAATGGTGGCAATGGAAAGAATTCCCTGTCCACCGACTCCTGCCAGAATTATATCTTTTTTCATTTTTATTCTCCTATGTTTTTGTCATTCTCGACCTGATCGGGAATCTCATTTTTAGATTCCCACTTTCGTGGGTATGACAACATTTTTTTGTTCGCTGTTTTATTTCTTCTTCTTCCCGTGAACGTGAATACACGGTCTGCGGGGAATGATCACCGAAACGCCGTTGTAGTTTATTTCTTCCTGGATAATTTTTACGTTATCTTCATGATTTCTTGGAAGTGGATTTATCACATGAATATGTTCCTTTTCTACTCCAACGCCAATGCAGATATTTTCTATACGTCCGTTAACTTGAGATTCCTGCATTCCCGTCATGGCAGTAATTTCGTTATCAAGGATGAGGACAACGATGTTTGCTTTGGAAATGACCGCATCGAGAAGTGGGGTCATGCCGGAGTGCCCGAATGTGGAATCTCCGATTGTAGCGATAGCCGGGAACAGTCCTGCATCGGCAGCACCAACAGCCATAGATATCGAAGCTCCCATATCCACGCAGGTATTTATGGCTTGATATGGCGGAAGAAAGCCCAATGTATAGCACCCGATATCAGAGAAAACGTGACCCTGTCCATATTTATTTATCAACACTTTCAAAGCTTTGTATGTATCGGCATGAGGACATCCCACGCATAAAGCCGGCGGTCTGCCTGCAACTATCTGTGGAATTTCAAGGCTTGGCAATTCAGGAAGTTTCAAAGCTTTTCGTACTATTTGCGGATTCAGTTCTCCATCACGCGGAAGTGAACCATCCATTCTGCCTTTGATCTTCTTATTGCCAAGAAATCCTGTCAGCATTTCTTCCACCAGCGGCATTCCTTCTTCAAGAACCAAAATCTCATCACATTCGGAAATAATTTTTTCTACCTGCTTTCTGGGAATAGGATACTGACTTATCTTTAGAACAGGATACGGACATTTACCTTCTTCGTAGTTTTCCATCAGGTAGTTAAAAGCCAATCCACAGGCAATTATCCCCAACGATCTATCTTTTCCATCAGTATATTTATTGAAAGGAGAATTCTCCGATTCTTTTACAAGATCATCCTGGATAGCAAGAAGGTGTTTGAATTTTTTTCGGGCAAAAGCCGGCAGAAGCATAAATTGATTTGGATTTTCCGGCAGATGCTTTTCATTCTCTTTCAGAATTTCACGCCTATCGACTCCTGCACGGGAATGAGATAGTCTTGTGGTAACCCTCATCATCACAGGAAGGTGATATTTTTCGGAAATATCAAAAGCCAGAAAAGGCATTTCGTAGGCTTCCTGCTGGTCGGAAGGTTCAAATGCAGGCATCAATGCAAATTTTGCATAATATCTTGAATCCTGTTCATTCTGAGATGAATGCATGGACGGATCATCTGCCACAGCCACGATCACACCGCCATTTGCTCCCGTTAAAGCAGAATTCATATAAGGATCGGCTGCAACATTCAATCCTACATGCTTCATCGTAACGATAACTCTTTTTCCTGCATAAGACATTCCCAGAGTTTCTTCCAATGCTGTTTTTTCGTTAGCAGACCAGGTGCGATGAATGTCTTTCTCGATAGCTTCTTTATTACGCTGGATGTATTCCACTATTTCTGTGGAAGGAGTTCCGGGATAGCCATAAGCACCGGAAATACCGGCATCCAGAGCACCCTGGGCAATGGCTTCATCACCCAAAAGCAGTAACTTCTTCATAATACGCTCCTTAACTATTTTATTGTTAATCTCATTCCAAAAAAATAATATCGCAATTTATTACAAGCTTTTTATTTGACACAATGAAAGTTGTATTAAAAATTGAAAAGCGAAAGTGTTTATTGTAAGCAGGAAATCCCTGATAAGGATTCGGTGATGAAAAAAAATTTAAAATTCTATGAAAGATTCGAAAGATTTGCTTCAGATCATAAATTATTCAAGAATGGAGAAAAGGTTCTGGTAGGATTCTCCGGAGGTGCAGATTCAACAGCATTGCTCCTGGCTTTATGGCATCTTAAATCGAGGTTTGGTCTGTCGTTATTAGCTGCACATGTAAATTATAATCTTCGTGGACGGGATTCGCTCGAAGATGAGAAATTCGTTAAAGAATTCTGCTTTCAGAGAAATATTTCTCTTGTTATCAAAAATGTGAAGATCAAATCTGCATCTAATCTTGAAAATAATGCACGTGATATCAGATTCCGATATTTCAATAAATTGAAACGATCTTATAATGTAAGCAAGATCGCCCTGGGACACAACAGAGAAGATCAGGCAGAAACAATGATCTATCGCATGTTCAGGGGTTCCGGCTATACCGGCATCAAGGGTATTTTACCAAAGAACGGAAATACGGTTCATCCGTTGCTATGTTTTTCTAAAGATGATATTATCGAATATCTAAAAACAGAAAACGTTAATTGGCGGGAAGACTTTTCCAATAAAGAAAACACTTTCAGCAGGAATAAGATTCGCAACGAGATGATTCCATGGATAGAAGAGAATCTGAATCCAAAAGTTATAAATAAGCTCTATAATGCTGCTGCTTTATTTTCCGATACGGATGAGATACTGAGAGAACTTGCCAAACGAAGACTTTTGAATGCTCAGATAAAACATTCTAATAATGAATATAAATTTTCTTTGAATATTATCAAAAAGATGCGTCCGGTTTTGCGTTTCTATCTTTACAGGGAAATCTATAAAAAAATCAATAATGAAGAAAAAGATTTTTATCACAGCAACTTTGAAGAGATCGAAGCAATTCTGGATTCCGATGGAAGCAAACGTGTGGATCTGCCGCATAATGTCTTTGTCTTTAAAGAATACAATGAACTTATCTTCACGGATAGAGATGAAAGCACAGAAATTAATGTTGATAACAAGAAAGAAATATCCGGGCTGAGGATCAGATCTACATTTGAAGATTACAGGATCATTATGAAAAAATTGAAAATACTTCCCCCAAAACGCTATCTTTATGAGGATAAAAATACTATTTATCTCGATATGGATAAAACTTCTTTCCCACTTATTATCAGGCATCGTCAGCCGGGGGATAAATTCTTCCCGCTCGGCATGGAACATACAAAAAAATTAAAGGATTTTTTCATTGACGAAAAAGTTCCGAAATTTGAGAGAGATAAGGTGTTGATATTCTGTGATAGTGAGAAAATCCTGTGGATTGCCGGATACAGGATAGATAACAGGGTAAATGTATCTTCAAAAACAAAAAATATCCTGAGGCTAAAGATTGAGAAGATGACAGTAAAAAGAGCAAGAGCAGCCGAAAGGGTAAAAAAAAGATGAGGAGAAAGGAAAGGGTATAATGCAGTAAGAAGTACTTTCTTACTGAAAATTGATCCCAAACCTTAATTCTATTATGATAAATGATATAAAAGAAGTTCTGCTTGATGAGCCTACAATTCAGAAAAAAGTAAAAGAGATTGCCGGGCAAATATCGTTGGATTATAAAAATAAGTTTCCTGTGATAATATGCATTCTTAAAGGTGGTGTTCTTTTCCTTACCGATCTCATCAAGAACATTTCCATTCCTGTGGAACTTGATTTCATGGCTCTTTCCAGTTACGGTGATACTACAAAATCTTCCGGAGTAGTTAAAATAAAAAAAGACATCGATGTCGATATTGCAGGCAGACATGTAATCATCGTAGAGGATATTGTTGACAGCGGTCTTACATTGAAATATATAAATGATTATTTCACGCAGCATAAACCCGCTTCTATAAAAATTTGTGCTCTATTGGACAAACCGAAGGCTCACAAAACAAAAATACACATAGATTACTTAGGCTTTGAAGTAGGAAACGAATTCGTGGTTGGTTACGGACTGGATTATGCCCAGAAATACAGAAATCTACCCTATATTGGAATTTTAAAAGAGGAGATATATTCTTAAATGCAAAATAATAATAATCAGGAAAACAAAAAACCTAAGCTTCCGAAAATGAAAAAATCTCAGACGATCACCTTCTGGATAGTACTTCTATTATTTATTGTAGTTATGTACCAGATGAGTCGTATGAATGGAAAGCAGGATACACAAATATCTTATACTGAATTTATAAAAATGGCAAAACAAGGTGAAGTGATAAAAGTTGGTTTCAGTGAAAAGGATCTGACCATCACAACTGTAGATAATCAGAAATTTTCCACATATCTGCCTTTCAGAGATCCGGAGCTTGTAAAAGAACTTGCGGAAATGGATATAATAGTTTATTCTCAGAAGCCTTCAAAACTTCTGGGAAT
>JAUVLE010000036.1 GCA_030595905.1 Candidatus Cloacimonadota bacterium
ATAACCTGATCTACATCGTTTACCGTAACTGTCCAACTGTAATTCAATTCACTTCGAGAACCTTCCGACCTGCCGCTGAAGTTATCTGTAACATATAAAGTAACGGAATAAATTCCTGCCGATGAATAATCTGTTGTGAAATCATAAGTGCTGACTGTAGATTGTTCTACTCCATCAAGTTTCCAACTGTATTCCAGATCATTACCGTCAGGATCGTAAGCATCGATAAAGAAGTTAATCGTGTCCAGTTCATCGATGGTTACCGGTCCCGGTGCGGGTTGAATATCATTCACAACTATCGGTTGGTCTACATCGTTTACTGTTACATTCCAGGTGTAGTTCAGTTCATCTCTGTTTCTAACATTTTCTGTTACATCGAGAGTAACCACATAATCTCCTGCGAAAGTATAATCTGTTATGAAATCATAATTACTAGCTGTAGATTTTTCTACTCCATCTAATTTCCAGCTATATTCCAAATCAGTACCATCCGGGTCATAAGCATCGATAAAGAAGTTTAGTGTTTCTGTCTCATTAATAACCTGGTCTATTGGCTGCCATTCTTCTCCAACAAGATCAGCATAAGATAAATCTTGCACAATTATTGAATCAGGTAGTGGAGATACTGTAATCATAACATTATCTTCGGCTGACTCAAAATTCAAATCAGTTGCTATAAATGCAATATATTCAGAACCGAACCAATCAGGATCGGGTATAAGGGTTACATTTCCACCTACAATTTCTATTTGAATATATTCATTGTCTGAATAAGAGAATGTTAAACTATCCCCAAAAGGTATATCCGGGTCATCAAAAACTTCGTTCAAATCTATCGATGTATCTACTGTATCTTCCGGAAATGAAAAATCATCTATCGGATTTTCCACAAATGGAGGTGAATTCAATACAGTGATATAATTTACCTTTGTTTCCGTGTCTTCAAAATCTCCATCGGAAACAGTTAATGAAACAGTATATTCACCTGGTGCAAGGTATGTCCAAGTTGGAGTTTGTCCGGTACTGTCAATAATGCCATCAAAGTCAAAATCCCATTCCCACGATGTTATTAAAGAATAATCTGCTGTTGAAAGATCAGTGAACTGAACTTGTTGACCTACTATTACCAGAGTATCTAAAGTCACAAAATCGGCATATAAAATTACATCCGGCGGTACAATCTGATAATAATGTATACCTCCATTGATCGTTCCTACAAACAAATCTTCCCAACCATCATTATCAATATCGATAAAAGTCGGAGTGGAATTTGATTCCACATTTATATTCCTGAATGAATTTGTAATCAAATTAAATTCAACTGAATCAAAGGCAGTTTGCTCATAATGATTGAGATTACCATCATCCTCACCTATAATCAAATCCAGAAGACCATTATGATTTATATCAGTAAATATAGGTGTAGATTTGCTGCCAATATTGATATCGTTAAAAGATGTCGTTATCAGTACAAATTCAGACGATCCTTCAGCATCTTGTTCATAATGGTAAAGATAACCACTATCTTCTCCAATGATCAAATCTAACAAGCCATCATTGTCAATATCTGTAAAAGTCGGTGCGGAATATGATCCTACATTAATACTATTAATAGGACTGGTGGTCATTAGTACAAATTCATTTGAATTAATAGAAGATTGTTGATAATGATTAAGATTACCATCATATTCTCCAATAATTAAATCTAATAGACCATCATTATTTAGATCAGTTAAGGTTGGTGCAGAATTATTCCCTACATCGATATTGTTAAAAGAATTAGTAATCAATCCAAATTTATTTGAACCGACAGCAGTTTGTTCATAATGAATAATATAACCATCATAATTCCCTATGATTATATCTAACAGTCCATCATTATCAATATCACTAAAAGTTGGAATCGAATTATTTCCTATATCGATATAAGTAAAGATAGGTGTAATTATTACAAATTCATCTGAATGTGTGCTTAACTGTTCATAATGATTAAGATTACCGTCCTGTTCTCCTATAATCATATCTATCAGATCGTTATTATCTATATCAATAAATGTCGCAAAGGATTTAAATCCCACATCGATGCTATTGAATGAGGATGTTGTTAATGTAAAAGTATTGGAATTTAATGCAGATTGCTGATAATAATTTAAATTACCATTTTGTTCTCCTACAATCATATCCAATATACCATCTTCATTAAAATCAATGAAAGAAGGTGCGGAACGAAATCCCACATCAATGCTGTTAAAATTTGCGGTTATCAAGCTGAAATTACTTGATCCTGTTGAAATTTGTTCGTAATGATTAAGATTCCCGAAAAATTCTCCGACAATCATATCCAGCAAACCATCATTATCAATATCGGTGAATGCTGGTACAGATTCATTTCCAACGTCTATACTGTTGAAATTAGTTGCTATTAGAACAAATTCATAAGACCCAATGCTTTGTTGTTCATAATGATTTAAGTTTCCTACTTTTTCTCCGATAATCAAATCCAATAGACCATCATTGTCAATATCGGTAAAAGTAGGTGTGGGATATTCTCCCACGTTGATATTATCAAAAGTTGTTGTTATCAGCACAAATTCAGTTGAACCTACTGCTGATTGCTCATAATGGTTAAGATTACCATCTTGCTCTCCAACAATCATATCCAGCAACCCGTCATTATCAATATCGATAAATGCTGGTTTACTTCTACTCATGTCCTGTCCCCAACCAAATTCGTTGTATTCGTTATACTCTTGTGCAAATAAAACAGCAGAAACAAGAACAAACAAAATAATAACAAATTTTTTCATAATAACTCCTCCTTTTTTCACATTTTCTTTAAAATATAAGCATAATAAAAAATAAAATAACTACATAAATAAATTATTACTTAAGATACATTAAACTAACCGAAACTTTTCTAAATAAAACATATAACATATATTTAGAATTTAATAATTTTCAAATCATCATTTTGCTACAACATTTTTAAATAATATTTTATAAAGATCTAATAATAAAATTGCCTAATTAAAAAAATCACAAATAATATTCATTATAACAAGTAAACATTTCTTTGCTAAACAATACACATCTCTTTTTATATCAGTTGATTAATAAAATCCAAATAATAAACAATTCATTTAAAGACATTACTAATTTTTTCTAAGTAAAGCAGATAATTTTTTCAGGAGCTATCTGAAAATTCAGATAGCTCCTGATAAGTTAATTGAAAATTTGATCAGCCAACATCATCTAACTTGGCACGATATTAACAATTTACCATTTAATTATTCGCTGTTATACGGTAGAACTTTTTCTCTTCCAGAGGTTCATTCCAGCTTGTACTTGTTATTCCTGCTTCCTCTACTGTTGTAAACGAACCATATGGATCCGTATCACTGTAAACCGTATATGAAGTTGCTCTATTTACAGTTCCCCATTCTATGTAAACATATCCTGATTCTACATAAATATTTGTGATTACCGGAGCGGAAAGATCTTGAGGAGAACCAGCAGCAGAACCACAATCAGCCCAATCAGATTGCCAGCATTGATCACGATTTTCAAAATCATCGATGTAAATTATTTGAGGTCCTTTTCCTTGATCTTCAATTTGAGATCCCGAACCATCGTTACCACCAAATACCGGATATCCCTGATTAAATACAGCAGCCATTCTATAGTCATATTCCACAAAACCAACAGGAACCTCGAGCATTACTGATGCACTATCATCGACCGGAGGATCATAAACATAGATATAAGCAACAGCTTGCCAATTCTCAACTGCTGTAGTATCAGCATCGCGTTCTACTACATAGTAATGGATATTTGGCATTTCTGTGGAACTGTGGAAAGGATCGTTAAGTGATAATTCATAATCGATATAAATCCATCCACCTTCATCGTCAGGCACATCATAAGCAGCTGTATTTGTAGGAGGAGCAATTGTTGGAGCTTGAATTACAATAGGATCTGAATAGCTGTGATTTTCATAAGGATATATTCCGTAGACCTCGATTATCAGATCATCCATTGTTTCAAATGCAATACAGTTTCCATAAACCTGGTATCCATTACTTAGTAAAGGTTCGTCGGGCAATGTTACATCATCTGGATAATTAGAAAGGAAATGAATAATATTAGAATATTCACAATCACGAATTCCAGCTTCATCTGCAGCAGCAATATTAACATTAAAATAAGTTCCAAATTCCGGAGAGTTCGGGGTTGTTGTTATTACAAATCTTGTTGCTATTATATCAACAATTTCTGTAACATCATGAATTCCAGGAACAGCTTCTTCATTGCCAGGATTATCGGTTGCAATCGTATAGAAATCATAAGTTCCTTCTTCACAAACTAATGGACTCGGATCAAGACAATAGTAGAATGTTCCAGTTATATTACCTGTAACATCTGTATCGGCAAGAACGAATGCTGCGCCATCTTTGCTTACCCAAAGTTCAACTTGCAGAATACCGTTAGCATCACTTGCTTCCCATTCAACTTCTATACATCCTGTAGTAGAATTATAAATAGCAGTTAGAGCAGATGAAATTGGATTCTCCGTATCAATATCAAAGACATTTGTTTCATCATATGGAACCTGAATATTTCCAGCAGGATCGTCAACAGCGCCTTCAATATGTATATCAATATCCCAAATTGTTTCATTTACATCTGCTACATCAAAAGCTGCGACATAAGTAACAGCATCTGACCACGAGCCATTATTAAAGGTAATCGTGTTCAGCGGGTTTTCAATCGGGAATGTAATTACAGGATCTGTTGTTCCATTTGTTAACATAGCTTCACCATAAACAACTGTTAGTGTAAATGTTCCAACTCCTACATCTGCATCTGTAATTATAACCGGAGCAGGAATTACGGAAATAACTAACGGATTTTCCGTATCTATATCAAAGACATCTGCTTCATCATAAGGAACCTGAGTATTTCCAGCAGGATCATCTTTAGTACCTTCAATATGTACATCGATATCCGGAACTGTTTCATTTACATCCACCACATCATAACTTGCAATCCAGGTTCGAGCGTTATTCCAATAACTATCTTGGGAATTATAAGTTATTGTATTGGTGGGATCTTCAATCGGGAATGTAATTACAGGATCTGCAGTTCCATTAGTTAACATATCTTCGTGATAAACAACTGTTAAAGTAAATGTTCCCATTCCAACATCAGAATCTGTAATTAAAGCCGGAGCAGGTGTTACAGAAATAACTACCGGATTTTCCGTATCGATACTGAAAACATCTGCTTCATTATATGGAACCTGCGTATTTCCTGCAGGATCGTCTATAGCACTTTCAATATGTACATCGATATCCGGAACTGTCTCATTAACATCGATTACATTATAAGTTGCAATATACGTAACAGCATCTGACCAACTACCATTGCTGAATGTAATTGTGTTAAGCGGATTTTCAACAGGAAATGTAATTACAGGATCTGCAGTTCCACCTGTTAACATATCTTCATTATAGACAACTGTTAATGTAAATATTCCTCTTCCGGTAATAGAATCTGTTATCAGAATCGGAGCAGGTGTTACAGAAACAACTTCCGGATTTTCCGTATCGATACCAAAGACATCTATTTCATTATAAACGACCTGTGTATTTCCTGCAGGATCATCTTTAGCACCTTCAATATGTACATCGATGTTCGGAACTGTCTCACCCACATCTGCAACATTATAATAAGCTACATAAGTATCAGTATCTGACCATGTGCCATGATTAAATGTTATTGTACCAAGCGGATTTTCAACAGGGAATGTAATCATAGGATCTGCAGTTCCATTTGTTAACATATCTTCACTGTAATTCACTGTTAAGACAAAGGTGTTAGTTCCAACATCAGAATCTGTAATTAAAGCCGGAGCGGGTGTTACGGAAACAACTCCCGGATTTTCCGTATCGATATCAAATGCATCAATTTCATCCCAGGGTTCCTGAAGATTTCCTGAAATAAGATCTCGAGCACCTTCAACATGTATATCAATATCCGGTAAAGTTTCATTTACATCTGCAACATTATAAGCTGCAACCCATGTTCTGTTATCAGTTTCCCAATAACTACTGGCAACATTATAAGTAATTGTATTTGTTGGATCTTCGACCGGGAAGGTAATTACCGGATCTGCTGTTTCATTGGTGATCATATCCTGGCAATAATAAACTTCTATAGTAAAAGTACCGACTCCAACATCAGAATCTGTAATCAGGCCAGGAATTGGAGTTACCGTGCATACAACCGGTGGTCCCATTGCAATATCAAAAGCATCCGGTTCTGTATATGGAACCTGAGTATTTCCTGCAGGGTTATCTTTTGCTCCTTCAATATGAATATCGATGTTATAAATTGTTTCATCAATATCTACTACATCATAACAAGCAATATAAGTGTCAGTATCATACCAGTTTCCGTTGTTAAATGTAATCGTGTTAAGCGGATTTTCAACGGGGAATGTAATTACAGGATCTGCAGTTCCACCTGTTAACATAGCTTCGTCATAATTTATTGTTATACAGAATGTCCCGACACCAACATCAGAATCTGTAATTAAAACAGGAGAAGGAGATACGGAAACAACTTCCGGATTTTCCGTATCGATACTAAAGACATCTGCTTCATTATAAATGACCTGTGTATTTCCTGCAGGATCATCTTTTGCACTGGTAATTCTAACATCAATATCCGGGATGGTTTCATTTGCATCTAAGACATTATATTTTTGAATAAAGTTCCTTGCATCGAGCCAGTAACCCCAAATTGTTAAAATCAATGAATTGCTTGGATCCTCATTTGGAAATTCTATCAGAGGATCAACTGACATATCCATATCTTCATTATATTCAATAAAGATAGAAAACTTTAAAGTTCCAACATCAGAATCAGAAATCAGATCAAGATTATTAATTACAGAAACAACTTGCGGGTTTTCCGTATCGATACTAAAGACATCTGTTTCATTATAAACGACCTGTGTATTTCCTGCAGGATCGTCTATAGCACTTTCAATATGTACATCGATATTCGGGACTGTCTCATTAACATCGATTACATTATAAGTTGCAATATACGTAACAGCATCTGACCAACTACCATTGTTGAATGTAATTGTGTTAAGCGGATTTTCAACAGGAAATGTAATTACAGGATCTGCAGTTCCACCTGTTAACATATCTTCATTATAGATAACTGTTAATGTAAATATTCCTCTTCCAGCATCAGAATCAGTGATTAAAACTGGAGAAGGAGTTACAGAAACAACTACCGGATTTTCCGTATCGATATCAAAGACATCTGCTTCATCAAAAAGAAGCTGAATATTTCCTTCTGGATCATCTTTAGCACCTTCAATATGCACATCGATATTCGGAACAGTCTCACCTATACCTACATCTGCAACATTATAATAAGCTACATAAGTATCAGTATCTGACCATGTACCGTGATTGAATGTTATTGTGCTAAGCGGATTTTCAACGGGGAATGTAATTACAGGATCTGCAGTTCCATTTGTTATCATATCTTCACTGTAATCCACTGTTAATGCAAAGGTATTGGTTCCAACATCAGAATCTGTAATTAAAGCCGGAGCGGGTGTTACTGAAACAACTTCCGGATTTTCCGTGTTAATATCAAAAACATCCGTTTCATTATAAATGACTTGAGTATTACCTGCCGGATCATCTTTAGTTCCTTCGATATGTACATCAATATCCAAAATTGTTTCTTCTACATCTATAACATCATAATAAGCTACATATGTATCAGCATCTGACCAGATGCCATGATTAAATGTTATAGTGTTAAGCGGATTTTCAACAGGGAATGTAATCACAGGATCTGCAGTTCCACCTGTTAACATATCTTCATCGTAATCTATTGTTAATGAAAATGTGTTGGTTCCAACATCAGCATCTGAAATTAAAGCTGGATTAGGTGTTAACAAAACAACTTCAGGATTTTCCGTATCAATATCAAAAGCATCTTGTTCAGTATACAGATTTAGAAGATTTCCTGTAACATCATGAATACCTGAAATTTCAATATCAATATCAGGAATTGTTTCATTTACATCTGCAACATTATAAGTTGCTATGTAAGTATCTCCAAACCAGTTTCCATTAGCAAAGGAAATAGTATTAGTCGGGTTTTCAACAGGAAATGAAACAGGATCTCCTGTTCCTTCCATTATTTCATCAAAATCTACAGTTATGGTAAATGTTCCTGTCCCAACATCCGAATCGGTTATTAACAAAAGACTTGGAACAACATTATCGACACTTGGAGAGATACCATCTCTTATATTGACCCAGGTAATCACAGTATTCTGGTTACCTTCAGTGTCTTCTATACATAAAGTAGATGTTAATCTGAGTTTATTAGTTCCGGATAGACCCGGAGGAATGTTAGCAACTTCCAAAGTGACAAGTGAATCTGCAACCTCTGAGATATCAACCGATATTATTGTTTGATTTACATCATCTAAAACTACTTCAAAATCACTGATAACAACACTTGAACCATCTATTGCTCTTGAAAACTTAACAGTAATATAAGTGTCAGAACCAACTTGTTTAGTTGTTGCTTCAGTTATGTACGGACCTCCACCATAAACAGCAAGATTGGAAGATGGATCGCGAAGTGCATAAGGATTATCAGCAATCTTATTTGTAAAACCCCAATCAGGAAGCATGGGAATGAAACCTATTGTGGGATTACCATTATTTAATGTATCCGCATTAGGTATATGGATTACATATGTATCATTTGTTAAGATATTAGTTTCAAAGCCGTAATGTTCCAAGAAAACACCTTCAAATATACCATCTGTAAAGTGAAATATTGAATTTGGGTGGTATGGAGGTGCTAACGGATGCCAACTTGTATTTAAAGGTTCCGTAAATCTTATTTTGATCTTATCAACAAAACCATCTCCACCTTCTTCATCAAAAGTATTAATTTCAATAAGTAACGGTGAAGCACCATCAAAAACAGGTTGGGGTGTAAACGACTCTAAATAAGTACTATAGATATCCCAAATTCTTCGTGCTGAATTACTAATATATTGTAAAGTTATATTCCCTGTAAAACCTGTCCCAACAAAAGTCTGCATGCTAATATGAACCCTGAAGATATTATCTCCAACAAATTCACCTGTATTCAGTGAATCTATCATAAGAGCATAATCACCACCTACAATAAAATCATTTTTAATTCCAGCAGTATTCAAGACATCCCAGTCAGTAGCTCCTCCGCTACCATCGTCAATTGAAGCACTGATATAAATATCGAATGCATCAACCCAGCCATTCAAATTATTATCCCTTGTTACAATATTTTGTACATTGCATCTAGATTGAGCATAGGCAACAGAGTTCAATCCAAGTAACAATATCAAAATCGAAAAGTAAAAAATTCTTTTCATGATTTTTCTCCTTTTTTTATTTTTTAATTTTGGTTAAAATATATAAATATTGAAAATACACATTATTTGCTTTTTATTTATCAGTTATTCAACTTATAAGTGATAAATATTTGTATCTACTAAAATTATTAAAAAATGCGGTTTAAGGACTTCTACTTTTTATCACAAACATACTCCACTTAATTTCTTTTCATACATAATTTAATTCGAATTAAACATAATTTTACTACATTTCATCACATTTTATAATTATATTTTTGAAATTATTGATTACTGATGTATAAAATGAAATATGAAATTTCTTGTCAATCAAATTTTGAAAACAATTATATGCACTTTTTTTCTTCAAAAGAAGCCGGCTTTCAGTGAAACAAAATTGCAGAAAATTATACTCCACATTATTGTATTATGAACATTAATCATATCCACGAATAACTAAAGTTTTTTGAGTTAATATCTTTTTACAAATTGTGTGAGTAGGAGTCTATTATTCATAACATAACCCGGTCATTCCCGTGAACTGTGTCCGGCTTTTTTTAAATCACCTCTTCTATTTGACGGAAACGGAAATTTAAATGATCAATAGATTCCCAATCCAGCCTTCGTATAACTTCGGCTTGGCAGGCAAGTTGGGAATGACAGTGGTATCTTTGTGTTGTCTTGCCCGCTTTTGCGGGAATGACACAATAAAAAGTTGGGAATAATTAATGATGTCTTTAAGTTGTCATTCCCGAAAAATCGGGAATCCAGTTCATTTTTCTTGACTTTCTAGATTAAACAACTTTTTTTTCATTCGGAGTAAATTTAATGAATCCTCTGGAAAATGAAATTAAATATATGAAAGGAGTAGGCGAGCACCGTGCCCGCATCCTTAACAGGTTGAACATAAACACGATCGGTGATCTGCTCGAACATTTCCCGCGGGATTATATAAATCGAAAGGCTATCGTAAAGATAACCGAGCTCAGATTTCACGAACATTGTTCATTTGTAGGTATCATTGTTTCCGTAGAAAAGAAGCACCTTCCCGGTAAAAAAACTCAACTCAATGTAGTCATATCCGATGGAGAAGATGTTCTTTTCTGTACATGGTTTAGGTTTGGGAATTGGTTCCTGAAACAATTTGAAGTGGGCAAACAGATATGGGTGAGTGGAGTAGTTACAGAGTTCAGGGGCGGACCGCAGATAGTTCATCCAGAGATAGAGGTTCTGGATGACTCCGAATCTACCCTGAATTTCTGGAAAACACGTTCCGTGCTTCCTGTTTATCCGCTTACAGAAGGTATCAGTATGAACATTATGAGAAACCTTATTTATCATGCCTTTGAGCTTTACAGCCAACAAATAGAGGAAACACTTCCGGAGTATATTCTGGAAAAATATAAATTTCGGCATCGACGGATATCACTTCAAAAAATCCATTTTTCACAACATTCAGAAGAAGTTGATAAAATCAAAAAACGGTTTGCCTTTGAAGAGCTTTTCTACACACAGATCATGCTTGCCCGCAGCAGATACAATCATCGAAAGAAACAAAGCGGACATCGTTTCATACTGAAAAAAACATATACCACAAAATTAAAAAATTCACTTCCCTTCCAGCTTACTTCTGCACAAAAAAGAGTGCTGCGTGAAATAGTTGAAGATATGACATCTTCCCGCCAGATGAACAGACTTTTGCAGGGAGATGTGGGTTCGGGAAAAACCATCGTTACGGTTTTTGCCATGCTTCTTGCACTGGAAAATGGCTTTCAATCCGTTCTGATGGCTCCCACAGAGATTCTGGTAGAACAGCATTTTCACAGCATTTCCAAGTTTCTACAGAATCAGCCGGATATAAAGATCGCTCTTTTGAAAGGCGGCAACTATAAAGGGAAAAAAGAAATTCTTCAAAAAATAGAAACCGGAGAAATAAATTTCATCATCGGAACTCACGCTTTGATACAAAAAGATACCAAATTTTACAATGTGGGTTTCGTGGCAATTGATGAGCAGCACCGTTTTGGAGTGAAACAACGAGCAGAACTTTCCCGAAAAAATCATCATCCCGATCTGATGTATCTCTCTGCTACACCTATCCCCCGCTCGCTGGCACTCACGGTTTATGGCGACCTCGATGTAAGCATTCTGGATGAACTTCCACCAAATCGAAAAAATATAAAAACTTTCTGGTACAATTCTGCAAAAAGTGAGATAGTATTTGAAATGGTGAAAAAGGAAATCCAAAAAAAAAGACAGGTCTATATCGTCTGCCCTCTTATCGAGGAATCGGAAAAAATGGATCTGCTGGATGCGGAAACACTATTTGAACTCATATCGAGAAAGATATATCCTGAATATAAAATAGCTATTCTTCATGGCAAAATGAAAACACCGGAAAAAGATGCGATCATGGAAAAATTCAAAGATGGAAAGATCGATGTGCTGGTTTCCACCACCGTGATCGAAGTGGGCATAGATGTTCCAAATGCCAGCGTGATGATAATCGAACATGCCGAAAGATTCGGACTCAGCCAACTTCACCAGTTGCGTGGAAGGGTCGGGCGTGGTTCCGATAGATCCTTCTGCTATCTGATCGTATCTCCGCCAATCAGCCGAGAAGGCAGAGAACGACTGACCACAATGCTGGAGACGAACGACGGATTTAAAATTGCAGAAAAGGATCTGGAACTTCGCGGTCCAGGTGATTTCTTTGGAACAGAACAAGCCGGAATGTCAATATATAAACACGCAAATATCGTGCGGGATAGAACGCTTCTGAAACAGGCAAGAATTCTGGCTTTTGATATTATCGAAGAAGACTTTAAATTACAACTGGACAAAAATGAAATACTAAATAAAATATATTTCAGGGAATTTTATAAAAGAGAAAAATTATTTGATTTTTGAATTTAAGAGATTCTTTAATTAAGGAGAGGTGATAAATGCAGGAAACATTATATATTCCGGTTGAAAAGGTTTACAATTTCATGCAGGTAATTTTAAAAAAAATGGGCGTGCCGGAAGATGATACAAAAATATGTGCAGATATTTTAATAGAATCTGATCTCAGGGGGATCGAATCACACGGAGTAGGTAGACTAAAAATGTATTACGACCGCATAAAGAGCGGTGTTCAGAAACCGGTTACAAAGATCGATGTTATCAGAGATGATCATGCAACTGCCGTGTGGGATGGAAATCACGGGATGGGTCAGGTGATAGCTTATAAAGCTATGCAGACAGCTATCGAAAAAGCAAAAAAGTATGGAATTGGAAGCGTTGCAGTGAGGAATTCCACGCACTACGGAATTGCCGGATACTATCCAAAAATGGCAATCGAGCAAAATATGATCGGGATAAGTATGACCAATGCGCGTTCTTCCATTTCTCCAACCTGGGGGGTTGAACCAATGCTGGGAACCAATCCGATCACCTTTGGTGCTCCTTCCGATTTCGAATTTGATTTCCTTTATGATGGTGCAACTTCCATTATTCAAAGGGGAAAGATCGAGGTTCTGGATAAAAAACAAGAACCAACACCGGCAGGCTGGGTTATCGATGAAAATGCAAAACCCTTTACAGATTCAAAACAAATACTTATTAAACTCGCAGAGCAGAAAGCATCTCTTCTTCCACTCGGCGGAGTAGATGAATTTACGGGGGGACACAAGGGGTACGGACTTGCTACGATCGTGGAAATATTATCTGCTGCACTTCAGGGTGGAAGCTATCTGCATGCACTCAGCGGAATTGAAAAAGGGAAAAAAGTACCTTTCTGTCTTGGTCACTTCTTTATGGCAATTAACGTAGAAGCTTTTATACAGCTATCTACTTTCAAGAAGATAACCGGCAATATTATGAGAGACCTTAAAAACTCTACTAAGGCTCCCGGAAAAGAAAAGATATACATAGCAGGAGAAAAAGAATATTATAAGGGTTTTGAAATAAGAAAAAAAGGTGTACCCATAAATATAGGCTTGCAGGAAAATCTAAATATAATTATTGATGAATTAGGATTAACTGTCTATAAATCATTATTTACAAGTGCATAACAATGCTTATAAACCACTTGACAGATGAATCTACTTTTAAAATTAGTTCTCTAAAAATTTTTACTCTGAAATCCTGGAGGATTTATGTTTTTAGATAGTTTTTCCGGCCTGTTTTCAAATGATATTGCAATTGATCTGGGTACTGCAAACACTCTTGTGTATAGAAAAGGTATAGGCATTGTAATCGATGAACCTTCTGTTGTTGCAATATCCAGTGATAATAAAAAAATTATTGCTATAGGTAATGATGCAAAAGAAATGCTGGGAAAAAATCCCAAAGAAGTTAATATCATCAAACCCTTAAAGGATGGTGTTATTGCCGATTTTCAGGTTACCGAACTGATGTTGAGGAATCTGATCCTGAGGGCTCAGAAAAAACGCCTTTTGATAAAACCTCGAGTTCTTGTTTGCGTCCCATCAGGTATAACGGAAGTGGAAAAACGTGCTGTTCGAGATAGTGCACTTCATGCCGGTGCAAGAGAAGTTCACCTGATATCGGAGCCGGTAGCTGCCGCCATCGGCGCAGACCTTCCAATTCATAAACCGCAGGGAAACCTGGTTATGGATATTGGAGGAGGAACTACAGAAATCGCCATTATCTCTCTTTCTCACATAGTTGTTCACACTTCTATTCGTGTTGGTGGTGACAAAATGGACGAAGCTATCGTTAATTATCTTAGAAAAAGAAATAATATCTTAGTTGGCATTCAAACTGCAGAAAAAATTAAGATGGAAATAGGCTCTGCATATCCACTGGAAAAAGAGCTGCGAAAGGAAGTTCGAGGACGTGATATTATTACAGGATACCCCATTACTGTCGAGGTTAGTTCCGAAGAGATCAGGGAAGCTTTATCTGAAACCGTGACCTCTATGATAGATGCGGTTAAAAGATTATTTGAAAAAACTGCTCCGGAGCTGGCAGCCGATATTGCAGAAAGAGGTGTCATTTTAACGGGTGGTGGTGCTCACCTAAAAGGTATTGATAAGAAGATACAGGAAATCGTCGATCTTCCCGTACATGTCATGCCAGATCCACTTTACTGCGTTTTAAAAGGAAGCGGACAGGTTCTCGATAATATGGATGATTTCAAAGAAGTCCTTATAAAAAAAATTGAAGATTAAAATTGAGAAAAAATCTTACCTTTATCCTTTTCCTCATCCTTGCAATTGTCCTTTCTCTCGGTAATCATGAACAAAGAATAAAAAAAGCAAATTTTCTCAGCAGCGTTATATATTATCCGTTCATAAGCTCTATTAATAAAATTGAATCTATTCTCAATGTGAAAGAAAAAAATGAAGCTCTTTCTCTGAAGTTGGCAGAACAGACTCAAAAAGTTATTAATCTCGAGGATGAACTACAAAAATTTAAAAAGACCCAGCTCGACTTTGAAACAGGCACTAATGAATTTATCTTAGCAGACATTATCGGTTATCATGGTAATTTCAAAGAAAAAAACTTTATCCTGAACAAAGGTAAACAAGACGAAGTCAAACTTAATTATCCTGTGATATCAAATAATGGGATCGTTGGAAAGATTATTTCTATCTCTCAAAATTACTCCGTTGTTCTTCCTATAGATCATTCTACATTCAAGCTGGGTGTTATGTCAAAAAGAACTCACCTTCAGGGACTGATGGAATCCGATATTTATGAAAATACATATATGACTCTCATCAAGCAGGGGTCTGATATAAATCTTGGCGATACGATAGTAACTTCAAATATTTCAACAATATTTCCAAAAGGATATCCTATAGGAATCGTAACAAAATTGATCGAAGCACCGGATAAAGTATATATGAACGCAAAAATATCAACGTTTGTAAAACCTGCCTGTCTCGATCAGGTAATAATAATTTTTTATGAAAAGGATAAAAGTTATGACTCGGAATTCCAGAATAATTAATGTGAATAAGAAAGACTATCTGAGAATTACTGTAAAAACAAAAATCCTTACGCCTGAAGATGATATGCTTACAATCGTTCGTGAAAGCACAAAAGACATTATCCAGGAAAACGATATTATTTCTATCAGTGAAAGTCCACTTGCCATTACACAGGGAAGATCTATCCCTGTTAAAGATATTAAGGTCGGGCTGCTTGCAAAAATCCTTTGGCGTTTTGTTTCCAAAGTAAAATACGGGATCGGGCTTCGTGCTCCCACCAGTATGCAATGTGCCATCGATGAAGTAGGTCATTTTCGAATGCTGTGGGCTGCTTTTATCGGCGCATTGGCAAGACTGATCGGCAGAAAAGGAAAAGGTGATTTTTACAGGATCGCCGGAATGCAGGCAGCACTGATAGATGCTGCAACAACATCACCCATCCCGCCTTATGAAAATTGTGTGATCAAAGGTCCCGAAAATCCAGGTAAAGTAGCGCAGAGTATCAAAGATTCTCTGG
Organism: Candidatus Cloacimonadota bacterium; assembly: GCA_030595905.1. Lineage (GTDB taxonomy): Bacteria > Cloacimonadota > Cloacimonadia > Cloacimonadales > TCS61 > JACNIV01. The sequence goes on from JAUVLE010000036.1 coordinate 15,908, forward strand.
GATATGAATGCGCAATAATGGACATCAATGATATCGGTGGCAGCTGGATGATCGGTGGAAGCAGCGAAATAAATAGAGAATTTATGGAAAAAGTTATGAGAGATAATCCACAGGGTCAGGGAGATGAACAAACTCCTATATGTTTAATTCGCCTTGTAAAAAAATAGCATGAGAATAATTAAACTATCTGTCTTTGGGGTTTTGCTTTTATACTTCCAAGTTATGATCGCACCGAAATTTATAATATTCGGCTTAACGCCAAACTTCTTGCCTGCATATCTGATCTTTTTAAACATACATCACAAAACAAGCTTCACGATACCATTTGCTTTTTTTATCGGTTTGGCTTTTGATCTTATTCATCCCTCTCTTCTGGGAATGAACACTTTTGCTTTCCTGATAATATCGTTTATTGTGAATAACCAACATAAAAGTATCACTAAGAATAATTTTTCAATAGTAAGCATTTGTATTATAATTATTAATGCTATTTATTATCTTATTTTTTTCTTTTTTCATTTATTTGCCTTGAAAGCTATTCAGGGACTTATCCCGTTAATTTCTTTCGCTATATTCTATAATTCTATTCTAACGATCATCACAATTTATTTATTCTCATTTATAAATAAAATAAAGATCTCAATAAATGTATAGAAAATTTCTGTTTCATAATTCTTTAATTCAAGTAATTATTGTTGTATTCCTGATTTTGTTTCTTTTTTTATTCAAATTTCAAATTGTTGACTGTAACAAATACAGACGGATCGCAGAGAAAAATTATGTGAGAATAAAAAAGATCAAGCCGATAAGAGGAGAAATTTACGACCGGAAATACAGACAGATCGTATTGAATAAATCCTCATTAAATCTCTATATTTCCCATGATAAGATCATCGATAAGAAAAAAGTAATCGAATTTGTAAGCAGCAATTTTCATACTGAAGCCGCCGAGCTGAATGAACTTCTTTCTGATAACCGATATCGGTTGTATAAAGAACTTCTTATCGTTCAAAATATTAATTTTAAAAAAATGGTAAATGCTTCCGAATGTCTTAACTATTTTCCATCCCTTTCTTTCAAAACTGAAACTGTAAGAGAAT
>JAUVLE010000048.1 GCA_030595905.1 Candidatus Cloacimonadota bacterium
AGCAACGCCTTGAGCGTTATCAATTCTAACTTCACAACCGTCTTTTGTTTTTTCAAAACTTCTTCCTGTATTTGCACAAGCTGTTACTTGAAATGTTTCCCCATCTCTTTCATAATATTTTAAAGATCATTTACCTGACTAAAAATATTATCAATTTTTGATGAAGCTTCTTTCATTTTGTTTTCATACAGTTCTATCTCGGAACGCAGATTTCTGTTTTCATTTCTCAGGAATTCAATTTCTTCCTTTTGTTTATTAAAGGAATTTTCCATCTCTTCGATTTTCCCGCTGTTCTCGGATTTAAACCCGCTGAGTTCGCTATTTGATTTTTCCAGTTCAGCTTTTTCCAAAACCAAATTTGCATATTTATTCTTTAATTCCGTATAGTTATTTATCAATTGCTGGATTTTCCCGTCCAGATTTAAGATCGGCTTTTCTTCCATTTTTTCCTACCTCATTTCAATGTTGTATTTATCTTTTAATTCCTCAACTACCTTTTTGAAAATATTATTTATATATTCATCCGTCAAGGTTTTTATCGCCGAACTGAAAACTAAGCTGAATGTAAGACTTCTAATATTTTTTTCAATATTTTTTCCTACATATTCATCAAAGAGATCAACTTTTGATATTGTGTTATTAACTTTCTTTATCGTTTCAATTATACTGGAAAATTTAATTTTCTTTGAAATAAGAAAAGACAGATCCCGCAGAACAGGTGGATATTTCGGAATTTCCTTGAAAACAGGTTCCTGTATTTTAGAGAGCGAAAATATTTTATCAAGGTAGATATCAAACAAATATAGGGGTTGTTTGATATTAAATATGGTTGCGGTTTTCGGGTCCATTTTCCCAAGACTTCCAATTACTTCGTTTTTGAAAATGACATCGGCATTAATACCGGGCTGATAAAAAGGCTCACGTGAATTTTTGAATTCAGCCTTAAATACTCCAAGTGAAAAAATCAATTCCTCGATAATTCCTTTCACATCGAAAAATTCTATTTTATGAAGCTCTTCGCTCCAATGAACAGGGTTGCAGTTTCCAATTAACAATCCCGAAAGATGAAATCTTTCTGTGGCAAGTTTCTGATCTTTTCGTGTGTAAACTTTTATCAATTCAAATATTTTTATATTTTTTGAACCATGATTTATGTTGAACACCGCATTATTCAAAATGTCTGGAATAAGCATCGAACGCATAATTGAGAAACGATTTCCCAATGGATTTTTGAGTACTGCGAAATTTCTACGTTCATCATTCGCCGGGATGCCTAATTTATCAAGGTCTTCCGGATCGCCGAAACTCCAGTTTTTCACTTCGGAAAAACCATTGTTAACAAGTATATCTTTTACTTTTCTGCGAGTATAGAATATGGCTCTATTCATTATTTGCTGCGGTTTGTGGAGTGTTATCACATTATTATAACCGTACAGACGGATAATTTCTTCGATCAGGTCGATTTCCCGGGAAAGGTCTTTTCGGAATGGAGGGATTTCAAAACTGAGAACATCATTTTTCTCTTCTATGAATTTCAATTCCAAAGCTTCAAAGTATTTTTTTATTGTATCCGAGGAAACATCTATCGAAAGTATTCTCTTAACTCTTGATTTTCTGATCTTAACTACAAGTGGAGTCTTCGGATCTGGGAATGAATCCAATTTTCCCTTCAATAAAGTTCCGCCGGCAATTTCCAAAATTAACTGAGCAGCTCTTTTACTTACAATATCTGCTGTTTCATCTGCAATATCACGTTCAAACCTGTAGGAAGAATCGGTTGATATTTTCATTCGATTACCGGTTTTTCTTATCGATGAATATAAAAAGTTTGCAGCTTCGATAACAATATCGGTTGTGGATTCTGTAATATGTGAATTCTCTCCTCCAATAACACCGGCAATGGCAATTGGCTTTTCTGTATCGGCAATTACAAGTTCTGCGTTTTGGAGTTCATAAGTTTCTTCATCCAGAGCGGGAAATTTTTCACCGTTTCTTGCTTCTCGCACGATAATTTTTTTCCCTGCGATCTTTGCATAATCGAATGCGTGAAGCGGATGACCGAATTCCATCATCACAAAATTTGTTACATCCACTACATTATTGATCGGTCGCAATCCGATCGAAATAAGCCGCTTTTTCAACCATTCCGGTGATTCCTTGATAGTTACGCCTTTTATTATTCTTGCCGTATAACGCGGGCAGAGATCGGGCGCATCATTTTGCAATTCCAGTTTTTCCGAGATTTCTTCGGAACTTTCATTAATTTTAATATCAGGAATTTTCAAAGGTATGGATAGAAGTGCGGAAACATCGCGTGCAACGCCGATCATTCCAAGAAGGTCAGGTCGATTTGGAGTGATCTCCACTTCATAGATCGTATCATTTTGTTCCAGGTAGGAAGACAGGTCTTTCCCGGTTGGGGCATTTTTCGGAAGAATTAAAATTCTATCATGATCAGCAGAAATTCCGAGCTCTTTTTCCGAACAGATCATTCCAAATGATTCTTCACCACGCAGTTTTACTTTTTTTATTTTAAATTCACCAAATTTCGTACCGATCGGAGCAAAAGCGATCTTCTGATCTACAGCACAATTCGGAGCTCCGCAAATCACCTGCAATTTTTCTTTCCCATCATCGACGATACAAATTGAAAGTTTGTCGGCATTCGGATGCTGTTTTTTTTCAATAATTTTTCCAACTTTTATATCTTTCAGGTTTTCCCCGGGATTTTCCACAGCTTCCACTTCGATCCCGCTAAAAGTAAGTTTATCTTCGAGTTGCTTCGGAGAAATTTTAATATTTATATAATCTTTAAGCCAATTATAACTGATTTTCATAATTATTATTTAAACTGCTTTAAAAAACGAATATCATTTTCATAAAGTAATCTTATATCCGTGATCCTGTATTTCTGCATCGCTATCCGGTCGATTCCAAGTCCAAATGCGTAACCGGTATATTTTTCGGAATCGATTCCCAGGATATCAAATACATTCGGATCTACCATTCCTGCACCGCCCATCTCTAACCAACCGCTGCCTTTACAGAGGTTACATCCGGCACCATAACATTTGACGCAAACAATATCGATCTCTGCACTTGGTTCTGTGAATGGAAAGAAATGAGGTCTTATTCGAGATTCAATTTTATCTCCGAACATTTTTTTCACGAAGATATTCAGCATATCCTGCAAATCTGCGAAGGTGATATTTTCATCCACTACCAAAGCTTCCACCTGATGAAACATTGGTGAATGAGAAGCATCATTTTCATTTCGATAACAACTCCCGGGTGAAATTATTTTAATCGGAGGTTTATAGTTTTCCATCACGCGAACCTGTACTGTGGAAGTTTGAGTGCGCAGAAGAACATCATCATCTATATAGAAAGTGTCTGAAAGATCACGGGCAGGATGATCGGCGGGTGTATTTAAAGCATCAAAATTATGAAATTCATCTTCGATGTCCGGTCCTTCAGCAATTTCAAATCCCATGGATATAAAAATATCTTCGATTTCCTGCATAACTTTTGTGATCGGATGCAAACTTCCCACTTCTCTTTTTCTTCCAGGCATTGTAATATCGATCGATTCGGATTCGAGTTTCTTTTGATATTCACTTTCTATTATTTCTTTTTCCCGCAAAGAGATAAGATTGGAAATTTCTTCTTTAACTTTATTTACGGCTTTTCCAAATGCAGGTCTTTCATCTTTCGGCAAAGTTCCTAATTTCTGCATAAATCCGTTAAGTTCGCTTTTCTTCCCGATATATCGGGATTTGATAAGCAACAGATCGTGAAGTGAACAGACTTCTTTGATATCTGAATTCGCTGTTTTAAGAACTTCTACTAATTTTTCTTTCACACCATAATTCCCGTATTACTTCTGATTTTTTGCCAAATCACATAGTTTTCCAAAAGCATCCATATCATGAAATGCTAAATGAGCTAAAACTTTTCTATCGATCTCAACTTCGGCTTTTTTCAATCCGCTGATCAATCTGCTGTAGGAAAGATCGTGCATTCTTGCTGCTGCGTTGATACGTATTATCCATAATCTTCTGAAATCTCGTTTCTTTACTTTTCGATCACGATATGCATATTGCCATCCCTTTTCAACTGCCTGACGAGCTGTTCTGTATAATTTACTTCTACCTCCAACGTAACCCTTGGCAGCTTTCAGGTATTTCTTTCTTCTTTTTTTTGCAGCTACATTGTTTACTGAACGTGACATATTTTACTCCTTTTCATATAAATAATTTAGATCCCAAGCATCCTTTTCATTCTTTTTTCGTCTGAACTGTGAACGATATCGGATTTTCTCAGGTTTCTTTTTCGTTTTGCAGTTTTCTTTGTAAGAATGTGACCTGCATAAGCATGCGATCTTTTTAGTTTACCACTGCCTGTAACTTTGAATCTTTTTGCTACGGCTCTACGAGTTTTTAGTTTCGGCATCTTTCCTCCAGTATAATTTATTCTTTAGTTTTTTCTAAATCTTCTATAATTTTTTCTATATCTTTTTTGGGAGAAACAATTGTAAAAATAGTTCTTCCTTCGGTTTTTGGCGGGGCATCTATATCTACGAGTTCTTTCAGATCGTTCATTAATTGCTCTAACAGTTTGAACCCAATATCTTTGTGAGCCAGTTGTCTTCCCCTGAAGCGAACAGTGAACTTAACTTTATGATGCTGTTTTAGAAATTTCAAGGCATTATTTTTTTTGAAATTGTAATCATGATCTTCTGTATTTGGTCCAAATTTGATCTCTTTGGTTTGAACGATGTGTTGCTTTTTTCTGGATTCACGCATTTTTCTTTCTTTTTGATAGTGATATTGTCCGAAATCCATAATTTTACAAACAGGTGGATTTGCGTTAGGTGATATTTCTACAAGATCCATTCCAGCTCTATCTGCTCTGTTCAAAGCATCAGATAAAGTTACGATACCGACCTGTTTCCCATTTTCATCGATCAATCTCATGTTAGAAGCTCTTATCTGCTTATTGATCCTCTCTTTTGGAACCACGGGTTTCATTTTTGCTTTACTTCTACTTCTCCAGCCCAAAAAACCTCCTTCTTAATAAAATAAAAAAACGGATGGATAAACCACCCGCTTGATAAAGCTATTTTTTCTCTATTCTTTTTGAACCTTAACAAGTATTCTATTCAAGAAACCGTAAGGTAGAAGCGGGCAGCTTCTTTATTTTCACATCTTTCCACAGAGTGCTGTAAAAAAAAAATCGAACCTTTCTGAGTCAAGTTTTTTTATTGTAAATATTATTTATATATAGTAATTATAATTAATATAATAAGTGTAGATATTATCTAAAAAACAAAGGTTATGAAAAAATCACTTGCCAAGATCGATCAATAATACCTTTTGTGCAATAAATGATTCCTAAAATCAAAAAAAGAAGGAGGAAAAGATGAAAAGGAATTTTGTTGTATTTTTAATTGTTGCTGTTGTTGTTTCAACACTCAGCATTTGGACGATGGTCAGAAACACAAGTGACAGCTCATTTCAAACCTATGCGAATGGCATAGAGTGTAACGCTCAAGGCGATTTCAAGCCGGAACCTTTTGATGACACAATGCTTGCACCACTTTTACCAACTGAGAAACAAAATGTATTTTGCAGTGCCCAGGGTGATATAAAACCAGATCCTATTAGTGCTCTTTGGGATACTACGTTAACAATGAATATTCCTGATCCGGAAGAAACCGATGAAATTTTTCTCTGCAGTGCCCAGGGTGATATAAAACCAGATCCTATCAGTGCTCTTTGGGATACAACATTAACAATGAACATTCCTGATCCGGAAGAAACCGATGAAATTTTTCTCTGCAGTGCACAATAAAGTAAATCTTTAATTTTGTCCCTGAAAAAGAGTAAGGGTAAAAAAATTCATAAATATTAAAGTATGATTGATTTATTTCATATTTACGGAACAGCTTTTTTAAGGATATGTACTCTTGTATGCTGGTTATTTCTTCTAAAAAAGAGTTCTTATAAAGGTATCAATACAATAACCATAAAATATTTTATGGGTTTTTTGGGGATATTCATTCTCTGGAATATTTTAATGATTTTATCAAAAGTTTTTTTCGGGCAAGCTGTAATCGTTTATTTGTTTTTCTGGGTCATTGTAAGTATATATGAATTTATATTTATCATTAAAATTTTATTCATCACTTTCAATACCCAGAAAAAGCATTCGGAAATATTTACGATAACGATATCAGTTTTGGCAATACCGATAATTCTTTCTGCGATCTTATGTATAACTACAAAAAGTTACAATCCGGTAAATAAAACAGATTTTTATAATATATTACTTCTGATGCTCAGTACCATTATCATTATGTACAATCTGCTTTCGCAAAAGAATTTCATAGAGAACATCGAATCGTTCTTCATATTTTCCGGCTTTGTTCTTTATTTTGGATTACACATATTAGCAAGTAATGCTATCTCATTAGATTTTTTACAAAATTGGAATTTCGGACAATATGCGACTTTGATAAGTTTAGTTTATTGGTTAGGGAGTGTATTTTTTATATGGAAAATCAGATCCAAACATTCGTTCTAATATCCTCGACATTCCTGGGGATATTTATCTTGATCTCGGTATATCTGGTTGTAAAATTAAAGATCAACGATATACTTTTAAAGAGATCGGAGGATAAATTAAAAACGTTCAACGAAACATTGCAGACAATGGTTACGGAAAAAACCAGAGAGCTGCGGGAATCCGAGAAACGTTTTAGATCGCTTTATGAACTGAACAAAGAAATATTGGAAAATTCTCCAGCCGGCATGATCAAACTGGATAAGAATCTCAGTATCGAATTTGAAAACCCAGAGATGAAGAACATCCGAAATATGACTTCGGAAAAAACGAAAAGCATCAAGGGAAGGTCTATCAAGGATATTCCCGAATTTCAAATACCAAAACTTCTCAAACTTATCGATGGACTTATTAAGGGAAACGAATTAACTATCGAAACAAAATTTTTGGACAATGGGAAAAAAACTTATGTCGAAATTAAAGGTGTTCCAATTTTTGAAAACAGGAAATTCGCTGGTGCTGTTCTGCTTTTTAACGATATTACTGAAAGCATAATAGCAGAAGAAAAACTCAAACAAAGTTTTAAAATACTTCAGAAAGCAACAGAGGATGTTATCCAGGCAATGGCTTCCACTTCGGAAATGCGTGATCCATATACGGCGGGTCACCAGAGAAGAGTTAAAGAACTGGCTGTTGCTATCGGGAAAGAAATGGGTATCACGAAAGAACAACTCGAAGGCGTTAAATTCGCCGGTATGATACATGATATCGGCAAAATTTCTGTTCCTTCCGATATCCTTTCAAAACCCGGTAAGATCACAGAAATGGAATTTGAAGTGATTAAAAGCCATTGTAAGACCGGTTTTGAACTCTTAGACAAGATCAAATTTCCATGGCCCATATCGAAGATCGTTTATCAGCATCACGAAAGGATGGATGGTTCCGGCTATCCGAACGGGCTGGTTGGAAACGACATAGTAGCTGAAGCACGGATACTTGCAGTTGCAGATGTAGTGGAAGCAATGACTTCCCACAGACCGTACAGAGCAGCTCTTGGTATCGAAAAGGCTTTGGAAGAGATCGGTAATAATAAGAATTCCTGTTATGATAAGAATGTTGTTCAAGCTTGTTTAGTACTTTTTAAGAATAAAAATTTCAACTTCACGAAATAATTAAGAAAAACTATGATCTCAAAATACAGGATCATAGCAATAGTATTGTATCTGTTAGTTTTATTCATTACTGCTATTGCTATGGATATTCCATTTTCGAATAGCGAAATCAAAACTGATGATAATCATTTATCTCAGTTCAGGAAGGTTTCACCTCCGGATTCATCTGAATGTGACTTCGCAACAGATGTGTGGCTGTGGCATGATGGCAAGAATCTTTATCTACTCTGGGAAGTTGAAACAGATGAAACCTTTGCCCGTGGAAGATATACTTCTTATGACAAAAGCAATGAAGCTGACTTCTTACGATTACAATTGATAACCGATGTAAAAAGTTATTATGCTTATGGTTATTATGCTTTTCCGCTTAATAATAAGTCGGATTTCATCCGGGGATCGAGTTTGTCCGTTAACGGCAGTTGGAACAGCACCTATGATTATTCAAGCGAAATAACTGATAATAACTGGAAAGTCTTAATGACCATTCCTTTCAAAGACCTGCGCTTTTCCGGCTCTCCTCCCTATCAATGGAAAATAGTTCTCTCAAGATATTTTTATAACAAAAACGAAACTTATAATCTTCCATATTTAACTACAAAAATGAATAAAGATTATTTCCGAAAAGCACAGGATATCATTCTTAAAGAAAATATCCGCAAGAATAAGAACTTTTATATCAGACCATATTCTGTTTTCATAATGGATCTGGAAGAAAAAGAAGTTGAATTCGATGAAGATAATGTCGGGCTTGATTTTTCCTTTAATTTGAGTTCTTCTTCCAGGATGAAGTTAAGTATAAATCCCGACTTTTCTGATGTTCCTATGGATAGCGAACAGGATATTTATAACCTGAAATATGGACCAACATACTCGGAGAACCGTTATTTTTTTATAGAAGACATCAACACGTTGGGAGTAGGTAACTCCACTTTCTATTCACGTGATATTATGCAGCCGCAATACGCCTTCAAATTTACAGGGAAAACAGAAAACTATTCTTTTGGTGTGCTCTCTACAATGGATAAGCTTATTGAAGAAACTTATACTATTGTTAACGATGATTCATCTACAACTGAAAAAACAAAGATTATTAATCCCGATGACATGTATAATGTTCTTGCTTATCAAGCCGTCTGGCAGAGTTTCCGATGCCAATTCACTTTAATGAGTAGAATGAACGAAGATTATTATGACAAATTGCTGGAAATAATGAGAAAAAATTATCACAATGAAGTTCTTCATTTGAACCCTGTATGGGAAATAACAAAATACACATCACTCCAGAGCAGTCTTAACCTTTCTGTGAAGGAAATTGACGATGACTCTAAAAATGGTTATCATGGAAGTATCGGCTACAGTTTTGTCCGGAGAGACTTCAGTTTGTCTATCTCTGCACAGAAAATGAGCAAAGATTATGCCCTGGATATGGGAAGGATCTACCAGGACAATCCGGATAGATTTTACGGGTGGAATATAAGTTCATATCTCTCAAAAGATATCAACAGTAAACATTTCAGAGATATCAACTCGAAAATATTACTGAGTGAGGAACTGGATAATGTAACCAGCAGACTCCTGGAAAGATACCTGAGCACAAATATGGGAATTACTTCTCAGGATAAACTGAGCATGAGTGTCTGTGCTGTTTATGTTAAAGAACTTCATAATGAAAGATATTATGAAAAAAATCGTTTCGGATTTCAAATCGACTGGAATAAGATCAACTGGATAAAGTTCTTTATCGGGTTAAATAAGATCAAATCACTCATATATAAACTGGATGAAGCTTTCAATGGCTACCACTTCCAGTTCGGTCTTTCCGGTATTGTTCATAAATACTTACGTTATTCTTGTTCTTTAGATAATACTAAATATCCTAACACTCCATCTACAATTAGTTTTGATAATGATTATTGGATCGGAAATCTCAATATTGATATTAACCTTTCAAATTGTCTTTCTCTCACAAATGGTATCAGATATAATAATTATGAAGGTTACGATCAATCCGAGCATTTCGGGTTCTTTTCCAATTTCAGATGGGAATTCAGAAAGGAATGTAATCTTTATATAGGATACAAATCTTCATTTACCGATATCGGGAACAAACTTGAAACAGACTATGAACAAGCTTATATAAAAGTATCTTATACTTTCTAAAGATATTATTCTATAATTATAGAGAGTGTTCAACCTAAGATATTAAATCTCAATAACCCCATCCTTCAGGGTGGGGAAACAAAGCCGACCTCCCATATCACCGCTACTTTTTCTTGAATAAGAAAAAGTAGATAAATCCGTTTTTGTATCTTCTTTCCTATCCGTGAATGGGTAGGTTAATAGCATAATGTTGAAAAGTCTATAATTATAACAAGCTTATTTAGAAAAAAATTGACATATCACTACAAACAAAAAAATTCTGCTCTAAATAAAAAAATCGAGGGAGAAAACAACAAGTGAAAAACAAAGAAAAAATTGATTTGACCATAAATAATTATCTCGGTAAGAAAGGTGCTCTTATCCCGCTTCTTCAAGAAATACAAACACTGGAAAAATATTTATCAAAAGATACTATGCGATATGTTTCGGAAAAAACAGGGATAGCTATTGCTCGGATTTACGGAGTTGCTACATTTTATACAATGTTCCGTCTGAAACCACAGGGGAAACATGTGATAAGAGTGTGCAAAGGAACAGCCTGTCATGTATCTGATGCTAATTCTATTTTAAAGGCTATCAACAGCAAATTGAATTTAGAAGATGACCAAGATACCACAAAAGATGGTCTTTTTACTGTGATGGAAGTAGCGTGTCTGGGTTGCTGCAGTCTGGCTCCGGTTATTATGATAAATGACAATACCTACGGGAAACTAACTCCGGAACTCATAAGTAATATTTTAGATAAATACAATTAAATATATTTTGAACAATAAATGAAATTACAAAAATAAAGGGGGATAATTTGGCTCTCACAATAAAAGTTGGTTTAGCAAGCTGCGGTCTGGCAGCAGGTGCAGCCGATGTTTATTCTGCAATAGAAGATTTAATAAAGAAGAATAATATTAACGCTGAACTGAAAAAAACAGCCTGTATCGGAATGTGTTTTGCAGAACCTCTAATTGAAATAACTTCAGATAGCGGAGATTTTGTTACTTATGGTAATGTTGAACCAAATAAGGTTGAGGATATCATCAATGCTTTCCAAAAAGGAAAACCTGTTTCAGATAATGTAATCCTTTCAAATGTACTTGAAGGTTCAGAAAACAAAAACTTAAAAAAACAAGAACGCATCGTCCTGCGAAATTGTGGTATCATCGACCCGGAATCTATCGAAGATTATCTGCAAAGAGACGGCTACAAAGCTTTGGAAAAAACCATAAAAACACTATCACAGGAAGAAATAATAAAAGAGATAACAGATTCAGGTCTTCGTGGACGCGGTGGTGCCGGATTCCCAACGGGTTTGAAATGGAAATTCGCATTTAACTCTAAAAGCGAAAAGAAGTTTGTTATCTGCAATGCAGATGAAGGCGACCCCGGCGCATTTATGGATAGAAGCGTTCTGGAAGGAGACCCTCACAGTATAATCGAAGGAATGATGATCTGTGCTTATGCTATCGGTGCAGACGAAGGTTACATCTATTGCCGTGCAGAATATCCTATGGCAATAAAACACCTGAAAAAAGCTATCTCCGATGCAGAAGAAAAAGGATACCTGGGAAAAAATATCTTCAACTCCGGATTTGATTTTAATATTCATATAAAAGAGGGCGCAGGTGCTTTTGTCTGTGGAGAAGAAACAGCATTGATGGCTTCCATCGAAGGAGAAAGAGGAATGCCCAGAATACGCCCTCCATTTCCCGCTCAATCCGGTCTGTGGGGAAAACCTACAAATATCAATAACGTTGAAACTTTTGCAAATATTCCATGGATCATTCTTCATGGTGCAAAAAAATATGCCAGCCATGGAACGCCTAAAAGTCCCGGAACAAAAGTTTTCGCACTTGCAGGAAAGATCAAAAACAGCGGTCTTATCGAAGTTCCTATGGGAATGTCCTTGAAAGAAGTTATTTATGGCGTCGGTGGTGGCATGAAAACCGAAAAACCTTTTAAAGGTGTTCAGCTTGGCGGACCTTCTGGTGGTTGTATTCCTGCCGAACTACTCGATACTATCGTCGATTATGACTCTATTAATAAAACAGGAGCAATCATGGGTTCCGGTGGAATGGTGGTGATGGATAGCGGAACATGTATGGTCGATGTGGCAAAATTCTTTCTGAATTTTACCCAGAACGAATCCTGCGGGAAATGTACATTCTGTCGCGTAGGAACTAAGCGAATGCTGGAAATACTGGTTCGCATTACAGAAGGAAAAGGTAAAATGGAAGACCTGGAAGCTTTGGAAGAACTGTCTGAGAACATCATCAAAGGTTCCCTGTGCGGTCTTGGGCAAACTGCTCCCAATCCTGTTTTGACAACATTAAAATATTTTAAAGAGGAATATATTGCTCACATTCGTGATAAAAAATGCCCGGCAGGAGTCTGCACTTATCTGATGAAATACGAAGTTATCGAAGAGAATTGTATTGGATGTACGATCTGTGCTCGCAAGTGTCCTGTTAATGCAATTTCCGGTGAAGTAAAAAAATCGCATATTATCGATCAGGATAAATGCATTAAATGCGGTATCTGTTTTGATGTCTGTAAATTTAATGCAATCAAAAAATCTTAAAAGGGAACATCTCTATGATTAAAATAAAATTAAATGGAAAGGAAGTTGAAGCAAAAGCAGGTAGTACGATTTTAGAAGTTGCACAGGAAAACGGAGTTGAAATTCCCACTCTTTGTCATGACGAAGAATTAAAACCTTTTGGTTCGTGCTGGGTCTGTGCAGTAAAAGTTAAAGACAGGAAGGGATTTGTTACTGCCTGTGGAACTGAAGCTCTTGACGGAATGGAAGTAATTACAGATTCAGAAGAAGTTATCAAAGCCAGAAAAATGGCATTGGAATTACTTCTTTCCGATCATTATGCCGATTGTGAAGCTCCCTGCAGAGTTGCCTGTCCAAACAATGTCGATGTTCAATCGTATGTTTCCCTGATAGCGAACGAACAATACCGCGAAGCAGTGAAAGTCATCAAAGAAACTCTTCCCATGCCGCTTTCTATCGGAAGAGTATGCCCTGCTTTCTGCGAAGCCGAATGCCGCAGAACGATCGTGGAAGAACCGATTGCTATTCGTCAATTAAAGCGGTATGCTGCAGACTTTGATCTTAATGATAACTGGTCGTATATTCCCGATAAAGCTCCCGCAAAGAATAAAAAGATCGCGATTATCGGAGCAGGTCCATCTGGACTTACCTGCGGATATTATCTTTCCAACAATGGATATGACGTCACTGTTTTTGAATCTGCTCCACAGGCAGGCGGCTGGCTTCGATACGGAATTCCCGAGTACAGACTTCCCAAAAAAATACTTGATAAAGAAATAAAACTGATGTGCGCCAACGGCATGAAGATCAAATTGAACCAGGAAGCAGGAAAAGACATTACACTTTCATATTTAAGTAATAAATACGATGCTGTATATCTTGCTATCGGTGCTCAGAACGCTGTTCCCATGCGTGTGAAAGGCAGTGATATAGAAGGTTGTTACCTCGGAGTAGATTTCTTAAAAGATTTTATTCTGGGCAAGAAACCTGAGATCACCAAAAAAGTTGCTGTAGTCGGAGGTGGAAATACGGCTATCGATTGTGCACGAACAACCAGAAGAATGGGAGCAGAAGTTACTTTGATCTATCGTCGGACAAGAAAGGAAATGCCTGCGGAAGCCTACGAAGTGGATGCAGCCGAAGAAGAAGGTATTAGATTCTATTTTCTTACTAATCCTGTAGAAAATATCGGGAAAAACAATAAGCTTAAAACTATTAAACTGGAAAAAATGAAACTTGGAGAACCGGATGAAAGTGGCCGACGACGACCCGAACCGACCGGAAAATTTTTTAGGGAAGATTTTGGAACTGTGATCGCTGCCATTTCCCAATCACCGGAAGTTGCTTTCCTATCTGAAAAGGAAAATATGATCGATGGAAAAGAATTTCCTTTAACCAGATGGCAAACAGCAGTTGCAGATGAAGAAACTCAATATACGGGAATACAGAATATTTTTGCTGGCGGTGATTTCCGAAGAGGTCCTGCCACTGCAATAGAAGCTATCGCCGACGGAAGAAAAGCTGCCGAATCCATAGAAAGATTCCTTAAAGGATCGTTGTTAACAAATCCCGTTAAACTCTTTGATTCTAAAAAAGAAAAACTGCTCAAAGATATCGATCCGGAAGAATATGAACAATATGAAAAGATAGACCGTTTAATAATGCCGGAGCAGGAACCGGAAAAACGTGCAAAAAATTTCAAAGAGGTCGAACTGGGCTTTGATAATGAAGATGCTGTAGCAGAAGCTAAACGCTGTCTTGAATGCGGATGCCAGGTAAATGAAACCTGCGTTCTTCGTAAATATTCCACAGAATACAAAATCGATGTAGATATCTTTATGGGAGAGAAAAATAAACACCCGATAGACCACAGCCATCCTTTCATCCTTAGAGATGCAAATAAATGCATAAAATGCGGACGTTGTGTAAGGATTTGTGCCGAAGTTCAAGGTCCCGGTGTTTTAGGTTATATCTATCGTGGGTTTGCAAGTTATGTTGCTCCGGAATTTGGAGAAAGCCTTACAAATACTTCATGTGACTCCTGTGGAAAATGTATCGAAGTCTGTCCGGTGGGTGCACTTGTTCCAAAAAATATCAATTACAAATTAAATCCACGTTCTGTTGAAAAAATCGAGCAGAATTGTGGTCTTTGCGGAACCGGCTGTAAGATCGAAGTTAATGTTCATTCAGGAAAGATAACCGTAATAAATCCACCCGAAAAGCAGGATTTCAATAAAAGAAATCTCTGTTTCGATGGTAAATTCGGATGGCAGATATTTGAACAGAAAGATAGAATAACCAAACCTTTCATCCGTGATGATGAAGAATGGATAGAATCAACTGATCGTTCAAAAATAATAAAACAAATAAAAGAGAAACTTGCAGCAGCTCAAACCAGAAATATCTACATCTCTCCGACTTCCACCATCGAAGAAATCCTTTTGATGAAGCAAGTTGCTTCCAACATCGATGCGGAAATAAAAACTTTTTCTTATGAAAACAGCTTTGTAGATGAAATTGCAAAAACAAATCTGATGAAGGCAACATATGAAGATATAGATGATGCTGAAGTGATCGTTATTACAGGAAAGATCAGTCACACTTTAAAAACGCTGGTTCGTGCTCAACAGAGAAAGGGTAAAAAATTAATTCTAATAACAAATGAACACAGCGAATACAATAAATTTGCAGATGAACTCTTTAACGATGAATCTGTCGAAGATACCTTAGACAGAATCCTTGAGAATTATAATGAGGAAGAAAGATCACAGGGGATCATACCCATTTCACTGGAGCTTCCGTCCAAAACTCTCTTCATCTACAGTGAAAACCACATTTCGGAAGAAGCTATTTGGAACATCTGGACTCTTGCAGGATTGGTCTGCAATTTTAAGGAAGGTTCCGGCGTGCTTCCAACTTCGCAATATTGTAATTTCATCGGATTGAAAAGATCAAAGATCGAACCCGGTGAACCGGGAAATTCCGATTTTGTTATCTTTTATGGTGAACTGCCATGTGAAGAACAAAGAAAACGGACCAAGAACAGTAAATTTATTTTATCATTGAATACTCATACCGATGAAGCCGATCCCTCTCATGTACTATTGCCAAAACCTTCCTACCTGGAAATTGAAGGGTCTGCTATTGCCAATGACGGCAGAATAAGTAAGTTCAAGAATCCAAAAAAATCAAAGCTCTTTAATGATGTTCTAAATTATTTCAAAGATTCGGGACTCATCCGAAAAGAACATGCTGTTCCGGAATACTGGCAAGATC
>JAUVLE010000312.1 GCA_030595905.1 Candidatus Cloacimonadota bacterium
CCTTGAGGGAACAGACAAATACGACACCACTGATTCATCCGGCAATTACTTGATCGAGAATGTATTGGAAGGAAATTACAACCTGATAGCAGCCAAAGATCCTTGGTATGTTCCGGAAACAATACAGATTGCGGTAACAGGTGGCATCACTTCGACAGAAAATTTTCTACTCCAGTCAGCACTCCCTTCTCCGGAAAATCTTATAGCAAATAGTTATGAAGAATATGTTGAATTAACATGGACATCATCAGGAATGCCGTGGCCCAAGGAATGGATGTTCTACGATGACGGCAGCTTTGAATCAGGTATCGCCTCAAACAATGGCGGCACTAATCTGACTGCAATGCGATTTACACCAAGTGCTTATCCTACTATGCTGGATTCTGTGAAATTCTATGTATATGATTATGGAAATCCTACACTACCTGTTGATATATATATTATAGATGATGATGGAACCGATGGATCGCCGGGAACTCCAATTGCAGGTCCTTATAATATTACTCCAAATGGACCTGGTTGGATTTACTTAAATATACCTGATAATGTGATGATTGATTCAGGTGATTTCTATGTATCCGCATTTTATCTTGAGCCTGGTGGCCCATATATTGGACTTGATACAGGCTTGGAATATTATTATGATCGTAACTGGTGGGGATATGAAGGACCACCACCGTGCAATTGGGATCATCTCGGAGATATTGGGACGGGTACTTATGATTACGATCTTGGCTACCGGGCTTTGTTAGAAATTCATAGCTTGGAATACAAAATATACCGCAGCATTCAGTCAGGTGGTCCTTATGATATCATCGCCACTGTTATAGCTCCTGATACAACTTATATTGATACGACAGAAGGCACATATTACTATGTTGTCTCTTCTTACTATCCTGTAGAAGATGTTGAGAGTGATTTCTCTAATGAAGTTATCGGGAATCCGTTAGGAAGTGATGATGAAATTCAAGTTACCAGAGTATTTGCTTTGGGGTATAATTACCCCAATCCTTTTAATCCTATAACAACAATTTCATACAACCTGGCAGAAGATTCCGACGTTGATTTTTCTATTTATAATCTTAAAGGACAGAAAGTGAAACAGCTTGTCAGCGATCAGCTTTCTGCAGGTCAGCATTCAATAGTCTGGAACGGAACCAATCAAAATAACCAACCTGTAAGTTCAGGAATCTATTTCTATAAACTTATAGCGGGTGATTACAAGAAAGTTAAGAAGATGCTGTTGTTGAAATAGGAAAAAAGATGAAAAAAATTATACTTATAACTCTGATGATAATTCCGATTCTCTGTAATGCTTACATCTGGGAAAGTATTGGACCTTCAGACATAACAGCAAATAACTTTTATGTATGCGACACGGAAATTATCTGGGAAATTATATGTACTTCCAACGGAATTTTAATTAATAATGATGATATATGGGAAGAATACAATTATAGTTATCTACCTGTCTGGGATGTTCATTATGTTACTTTAGCTACGGGAGACCTTTTAGTTGTTATGGGAAATGGCAGTTATTCGGATGGTATTTATCTATTTAACTTTATTAACTTTGAATTCTTTATTATCGAATGGTTTTTTAACCCCAGATTTATCGAGTATTGTGAAACTGATGGTTATTTCTATGTTGGAGGTGAACAGGGTCTGGTTAAATCGGAAACTGGTACTGTTTGGGAAGCTGTTGAGTTTTTCAATGGAAAGTATTGCTTTGATATGGTTTATTGTGGTAGTAATTATGTGGTTTCAACTAATGAAGGAATTTATTACTCTGACAATGCAGGTATGAATTGGTTTCAATCAGGATTTCCTCCCTCTATACGTGATCTGGAATTCAATGATATTGAAATTCTTTATGGAATACTTCCTGGTCCATCTTTTTCTTCCGGTTTGTGGAGTTCAACAGATTATGGAGCATGGTGGGAAGTGGAATTCTATTCATTTACGATGAGTTCTGTTGGAATTGATTGTGAGGATAATATCTTCGTTGGCTGGGAAATCGGGGTAGATGGAGTAGCTATATGGTCACCAGAAACACAAGAACTTACTTTCATGAATGAAGGATTACCTAATGTTTACGTAAATAAACTCACTACTCATCCCCTGATAGACACTGCAAACATAATATGTTGTACAGATGGTGGTGTATTCTTACTAACTGATTATAGCGTGAATATTGATGAACCTGTTATAAATAAAATTGACCTGGATTTATCAAATTATCCCAATCCATTCAATCCAACTACGACTATTTCTTTTAATCTCACCGCAGAAAACGCTGAGCTAATAATATATAATATTAAAGGACAGAAAGTGAAAGATCTCTCCCTGAGCTTGTGTCATCCTGAGCGTGTCGAAGAACGATGGGAAACAAAATACAGTGTAATCTGGGATGGAAAGGATGAAAACAACAAACCAGTTTCTTC
>JAUVLE010000268.1 GCA_030595905.1 Candidatus Cloacimonadota bacterium
AAAGAAACCTTGAAAGTGCTAAGCAAGAAGAAAATTTGAAAGAAGCCTTTTCAAGGTTAAGAAGGAGTATATGATTTATCAAGAAAGTAATTTTTATCACGTTTATAATAGAGGATGCAACAAAGAGAACATCTTCTTTTCCGAAAGTGATTATAACAATCTATTATCAAGGATAGATGAAACAAAGGATAGAAAAAATATTGAAATTATTACTTATTGTTTGATGCCAAATCATTATCACTTCCTGCTATATCAAGATTCTGAAAGACCTGTTTCAGATTGGTTAAAATCTTTATTTAGTGGATACGTACAACGAATTAACCGGAAATATGACAGAACTGGTACATTATTTGAGAGAAGTGCAAAGCCCAAACTTGTTACTGATGATAATTATTTAATTGAATTAATTCATTATATACATGCAAATCCTTTAAAGCATAATTTTGTAGTTAATCCGATAGGTTGGAAATATTCAAGTCTTCCATACTATTTGAATAATGAACAAAATAAGTTAATGAGTCAAAGAGCTATCCTAAAATACTTTTCTGATAGTTTTAATTATCAAGAATCTTTCCATGAATATCTTGAAAGTAAAAAATATGAAGAAGAAATAAAATGATACCCTGAAAAAGTCTCTTTCAAAAACTCTCGCATTTGACTCTTTCAGAGTTATAGAGAAAGAAACCTTGAAAGTGCTAAGCAAGAAGAAAATTTGAAAGAAGCCTTTTCAAGGTAAAAAAAAGAGGAGAAAAAAAATGAGTGATATTATGCAACCGGTCGAATTTAACAAATTACTAAATTGGATTGTTGAAGAATACAAAAAAGAGAAAACCATCTTTGGAATTCCTGAAACAAAATTTTATAAAAAAAACGATACCGCAGCATTTGACCTTTTTGGTGAAAAATGCGAAACGCCAATTGGACCCGCTGCCGGACCGCATACACAATCCACACCGAATCTTGTGGCAGCATACCTGACAGGCAGCAGATTCTTTGAACTGAAAACCATACAAATTATGGATGAACTCGATATTGAAAAACCGTGTATCGAAGCTGGAGACGAAGGTTACAACACTGAATGGAGTACCGAGCTGACAGTCCCGCAAGCTTATGGAGAATACATTAAAGCCTGGTTTTTACTACACGTATTGAATAAAATGTTCGGTCTTTCAAAAATGCAGGAACGCGCATTTGTCTTTAATATGAGTGTTGGTTACGATCTTAAAGGGATCAAATCTCCAAAGATAGACAAATTTATCGAAGAGCTTAAAGATGCATCGGGAAACGAAGTTTTCCAACAATGCAAAAGAGAACTCAAAAATGCTATCGAAGCGGGAAAAATACCAAATATTACAGATGCGGAATTCGTGGAAACTATCTCACCGAAGATTTCCAATTCCATCACGCTTTCCACAATGCACGGATGCCCTCCCGAAGACCAGGAAGCGATCTGTAAGTATTTTATTTCCGAAAAGAAAATGCATACTTTCGTCAAATTGAATCCTACACTTCACGGATATGAATATGTAAAAGACATTTTTGAAAAAGCCGGTTATGATCATATTACACTGAAAGAGGAATCTTTTACTCACGACATGCAATATCCCGCCGCTGTGAAAATACTGCATACTCTCGTTGATTTTGCAGAAGAATACAATATTCAGTTCGGTGTGAAACTTTCTAATACTTTGGCTGTTAAAAATGATCAGGGAATGCTGCCGACAGATGAGATGTATATGAGCGGTAGAACTTTGTATCCATTAACGATCAATCTGGCAAGAAAGTTGTCTGAAGAATTTGATGGGAAATTATCGATCTCATATTCCGGTGGTGCAGATTTTTCCAATATAAAAGAGATTTTTGAAACAGGTATCAGACCTATCACAATGGCTACTAATCTGCTTAAACCGGGAGGATATTCCCGCTTAACTCAGATAGCTGAATTATTGGATAGTTCGATGCAGGATATTCCATCAAAAATTATTAATTTGAATAAATTGGCAATTGTTGCCAATGATGCACTGATAAACGAGAGATATAAGAAGGAATATAAATCTAACGCTCCAATGAAAATTGATAGGAAGCTTCCCACAACAGATTGCTTTATCGCACCCTGCACGATTGGTTGTCCGATAAATCAGGATGTTCCCGAATATATCAGATTAGTTGGTGAGCAACGTTACGAAGAGGCATTCGAGCTTATCGTTTCCAAAAACCCGCTTCCATTTATTACAGGTTATATTTGCGATCACAATTGTATGCTCAAATGTGTGCGTAATGATTATGAAGAACCCGTTCTCATTCGTGAACTCAAGCGAATCGCAGCGGAAAACGGATTTGATGATTTCCTCAAAAAAATGGAAATTCCATCAAATAATAATGGTATAAAAGTTGCAGTTATCGGAGCTGGACGGGCAGGACTTTCTTCTGCTTATTTCCTTGCTCGTGAAGGTTTTGATGTAACTATATTTGATAAATCGGAAAAAGCCGGTGGAACTGTTATAAACACAATTCCCGGATTCAGGATTCCAAATTGGGCAATTGAAAACGATATTAAACTCATAAAAAATATGGGTGTAAAATTTGAAATGAACATTGATTCCGATTTTGATGTAGAAAAATTGAAAGCGGATGGTTTCAAATATATCAATTTAGCGATTGGAGCTATGAATTCCAGAATGATGAAAATCGATGGTGAGCACAATAAAGTTTTAAGTGCTATCAAATTCCTACATAAATTCAATGCTGATCCAAATGCTTTGGGAATTGGAGAAAACATTGCAGTTATCGGTGGCGGTAACAGCGCAATGGACAGTGCCCGAGCAGCAAAAAAAGTTTCCGGTGTGAAAAATGTTTATATCATCTATCGTCGAACGATCAAGCAAATGCCGGCAGATCGAGAAGAACTGGAAAATGCCATTAAAGATGGAATCGAATTCAACGAACTGGTAAATCCGGTTAGCTTAAAAAATGGAATTCTCAAATGTCAGGTTATGGAACTCGGTGAAAAAGATGACAGCGGCAGGAGAAGACCAATTCCGGTTGAGGGTAAATTTGAGGAATTCAAAATTGATACAGTCCTTTCCGCTATCGGCGAAATTGTTGATTATGAAATATTAGCAAAAAACAAAATTGAGGTTAAAAATTGGAAAATCACGGTTGATAAATTCAATGAAACAAGCATTGAGAATGTTTTTATCTCGGGTGATGCTTATCACGGACCTTCAACTGTTGTAAAAGCAATTGCCGGCGCACAGATAGTTGCAAATGGAATTCTGGCAAAAGAAAGTGTAAAAATGCATCGAGTTGAAGCTGAGAATTTCAAATTTGATACTGAAAAACGAATTATTGAAATTGATAAT
>JAUVLE010000032.1 GCA_030595905.1 Candidatus Cloacimonadota bacterium
ATACTCATTGTGTATCCTTTCTTGTAAAACTAATACGCTTAAAGCACAATTATTCATAATGATATCTTTTGCTTCTTTGTATTCAAAATCATTTGATAATAAAAATCTAAAAACTTTATCAAAAGTAAATCTATCATAAATTTCATAGTTTTCTTTAAGATAATTTTCTAAAATTATTTCTTCCATTATTATAAATACTTAAAACTTAAATTTAGCCTGCTTTTTTTAGCTTGTAAATCAAGACTAAATATATTATTGACTTCTATCCCTAAAGGAGTTAGAAAAATTCTATCATATTTCCCATTGGACTTTATTCTATCAACTAATCCTAATTCCATACAAAAATTACAGTTAAAATTAAGTAGTTCATACATTGTTCTTTTTTTGTAAGAAACACCAAACAAACCATTTACCAAATCTAATTTTTGTTGCTCGAATTCCTTTACATTTGGTATCCATTCACCATTTGTAACTTCAATAAATCTTAAAAACCAATAAATATTAGTTTTATGTACTGTCCAATTTCCATTCGTTAAAATTTTTAACAATAGTCTTTTTTGTTCATTCAATAAATCTATTGATGGAAGCTGTCGTGGGCTTGAGTTAAATATTATTGGATTGAAATTACTAATGTACTCTTTTCCATTTATGGTAATTGAGAGATTGCTTCCATCATTTTCTATCATTTCAAAATCCGAAGCTAATCTCATATAGCATTTAAAGTTGGTTGTATTATATGAACTAAAATATTTAGCTAATTCTGAAGATGTTAAGGTGTCTTTTTTTAAATCTAAAAAAGGTTTTAGTATTTTATTTAACCATCTTAAATAGCAAATTGTATAAGTTTTAGGTTTGGGTAATGCTAATCCGAAACTTAAACTTAATCTTTCTAATGTTTCAGTATATAAAATCTTAACTTTGTTTGTTGAATATGTTCGAATTATAATATCGTTTTTATTTCCGAAATTATTAATTTTTTGTTTGTTTTTTTGTTTTGTTTCAGAAGCGTATAAAATACAATAATCAGTTTTATCTGAAAATTTAACATTTTTATAGTTAAGTATTTGATTAAAACAATATTCTATTTTACTTTTTGAATTTAAAATTGTTTCCAATTCAACAATTAGCTGATTTTCTTTAAAATCTTCGACAACAAAATCAATTCTTCCAAAATCAGTTGTAATCTCTTGTCCTTTCTTAGTTGCTATATTGAACTCTAATGATTTCCCCAAAAAGTCTAAATTATTTAGTAAAGTCCATTGAACCAATGCTTCATTCATACTATTTATCCTATATCATCAAATCCTATTTGATTTTCTGTACCATAATCTTTAAGTTGCCAATAAGGAGGAGAAGTAATTATTAACTGGATAGATTCGTCCTTCAATTCGGACATATTCCTCGAATCACCATTAATTATTAAGTGTGTAGTTTTCATTCTATGTTAAATTCCTAATTCTTTTTTCAAGTTAAAATCTTCAATTTGTTGTTTTATATTCGGTAATAATTGTCGAGTGATTTTTATTGTCATTATTCTCATATTACTTTCAGGATCGAAATCGTCTTCCAGAACTTCCGCATTATCAAAAATGAACGATACAAGATTCTGCATCTCTATGGGAATGGTCAGTGTGACGGTTTTTAGATTCTTAATGGTAAATAAATTTATTTTTTCGTAAAGTTCATCAAGACCTTCTCCAGTTTTTGCCGATATGAAAACACTATCCGGATATTCGATTATTAATTTCTTTTTGAGGAATTTGAAATGATTCCCGCCAACTTTATCTAATTTATTGAAGACCACAAGAATATTTTTATTATCAACTTTGATCTCTTCTAGTACACTGTAAACGGAATCCATCAGTTCAAATATATTGGGATGAGAAACATCTACAATATGCAAAAGAAGATTTGCTTCCAGAACTTCCAGAAGCGTTGAATGGAACGAGTTTACCAGTTTATGAGGAAGATTGCGAATAAAACCGATCGTATCGGTTAAAACAAGTTTCTCTCCATTTTGCAGGACGAGCGTACGGGTCTTTGCATCCAACGTTGCAAAAAGCTGGTCGGCAGTATATCTGTTTTCGTGCGTTAGTTTATTGAAGAGGGTGGATTTCCCTGCATTAGTATATCCCACCAGTGCGATGGAAATTATATTACTGCGTTTTTTTCTTTTTGTTAAAGAAGTTTTTTCGATAGATTCGAGCTTCTTTTTCAGAATGATCGTTTTCTTCCTGATCTCTCTTCTATCCACTTCTATCTGTGTTTCGCCGGGACCACGGAAACCGATCCCACCTTGAATACGGGATAGATGTTTCCACTTTCTTTTCAATTTTGTGTATGCATATTCAAGCTGTGCAAGCTCCACCTGCAACTTTGCCTGTCTGGTTTTGGCATGAAGAGCAAAAATATCCAGGATCAGTTCTGTTCTATCTACCACATTACAGCCGGTAAAATCGGAAATATTACGAGACTGGGAAGGAGAAAGATTATTATTGAATATCAATGTGTTCACATTATTCTTTTGAGCTTCATTTTTTATTTCGGATAGTTTTCCCTTCCCGATATAAGTAGCTGTGTTCGGCTTTTGTAAAGATTGAATATAAGATCTAACGACTTCTGCATTGGCAGTATCTGCAAGAAGACGAAGCTCTTCCATAGATTCGCTATAATGCTCTTTTGATTCCTCTCCCCAATAGACACCAATCAGGAATACTCTGTCTTTCTTCATATTGTATAATTTCTAACCTTCATAAACCAGTACTTTTTTATTTGCTTTTCTCCAATTCAGGAATTCTTCTTTGATTTCCATCTTCCAAAGAGTTTCCTTATTTTCGTTTTCAAAAGTAAGAATGTTCAGATAGTGCATCCTGTCATCTTTTCCACGAAAACTTTTTTGTGGTAGTTCAACTTTTATTTCCCCGTTCTTATTGAGGATCGTAACTTCGTTTATATATATTCCGGGTTCCAACTCGATAACAGCTCTTGCCTCCACAATGCCGGAGCTTACATCTCTGAATTTAATTTTCATATTCCCACCTATCTTAATTGTCCGATATCATTAATCATATCTGTGAACCACTTCTGCTTACAATCGAATGCTTTACCGCCTTTTATTCTTGAAAACTCGATAACGCTCATTTTATTATCATTGTCCTCATCTTGTCCAACAACACCACTTTGACCGTTCAAAGCAGCTTTCACAGCCATATCAGCTGTCTCTATTATCAATTCGAGATCTCGTTCGTTGGGAGCTGCAGAACGAGCAAAATATCCGCTTTTCTGCACTAACGTTTTGTCTGCTGAAAGCAGCTTGGAAAACCTTTTTGCAAACCACTGACCGGGATTTATTTCATCCAGCCTTACATGACCGAAAGCATCCCTGCGAACGTCTTCACCCTTTGCTTCCATTTCGGCAACTATTGTTTCTAGTCCTGCTCCTTCGCTCAGAAAAATATTTATACAATCCTTTTCGTCCATCAGTCGGGAAAGTCTTTCTGTTTCCTTCTTCATATTTATTAGCATTTCCGGAATATAAACGGCATCGATATCCCAGCGTTCTTTCGATAGAAGAATATCAGGCAGAAAAGCTCTTTTATCTAATCTTTTCCTGTATTCAAAAGCTGTTGCTGCCGTAAGCCATCCGCAATTTCTTCCCATTACTTCGTGAATGATAAGCTGTCGGGAACTGGTTGTATTCTCGTTTGCAATGTTTTCAAAAAAGATAGCTCCCTGCTCTACAGCCGTCCACGCTCCAAGTGATTGATGAATAGGTTCCACATCATTATCCACCGTCTTGGGAATTCCTACCACCGTCAATTTATACCCGTTCAAAGCAAGGTAATCTGCCAGAGAAGATGCAGTTAAGTTCGTATCATCTCCGCCAATTGTGTGAAGGATGGTTATCTTATCTTTTGTTAACTGTTCAGCAGCTACCTGAAGCGGGTTTTCGCCTTTCTTCACATATCCTTTTTTCAGGCAATCTGTAATATTGGTCAGTTTCACACGGCTGTTACCCAGCACACTGCCGCCGAACTTATAGAGAAGTTCAGCAGTGTTTCTCACATTCCCTGTTATTTTTATAGAATCTCCCAGCAGTAATCCTTTGAACCCGTTTTTATAGCCGATTATTTCTATATCGGGAACTAACCGAGTATATTTTTTGATCAACCTGCCAACCGACGATGAAAGGCAAGGTGCCAGACCACCCGCTGTGAGGATCGCAATTCTATCCATTCAATCTCCTAACCTTATATTTTTTATTAATCTCCAAAACATATTCCAATTTTCCTGGCTGTATGCACAAGATCAGAATCAACATCGACCAGGTTATATTTTTCTATTGTTTCAACGATTGGAACAGCGATGATTTTTTTATCCCGCAAGGCAACCATTTTCCCAAAATCTTTTTCCAAAACCAACTCAAATGCTTTCACGCCAAACTGAGTTGCCAATATCCTGTCGTATGCATTTGGTGTACCTCCACGTTGCAGATGTCCCAGGATAGTAACCCGGATATCAGTTTCTATGCCGGCATCTTTAAGCAGATTCATTAGCTGGATACCTGCACCCGTTACATGATTCTGATTTTTTTTTTCTTTTGGGAATGCACCTTCTGCGATAACAATGTTCACGAATCCTCTTCCATTTATAATACGTTCTGATATCCGGTCTTTCACTTTTTCAATATTATAGGGGATTTCCGGGATCAGGCATATTTCCGCTCCACCTGCAAGTGCAGAATGTAAAGCGATCCAGCCGGCTTCACGTCCCATAACTTCCATGATAAATATTCTATTATGACTGGCAGCAGTTGTAACCAGCTTATCGAGTGCTTCCGTAGCCGTTTCCACTGCTGTTGGAAAACCGAATGTACAATCAGTTGAACTCAGATCGTTATCTATTGTTTTGGGAACTCCGATAATATTGCAGCCCATTTCATATAATTTCTGTGAAATCCTTTGTGAACCATCTCCGCCAATATTTATGACCGCTTCCACTTTGAGGAATTCCAGTTTTCGAAGCATGTCGGCAGAGCGGTCTTCTTCTTTCCATGTTCCATTTTTTTGTTGAACGGGCCAGGCAAAAGGACCGTATTTATTTGTTGTTCCCAAAATTGTTCCACCGCGATAGTGAATCCCGGCTACTGCCGGTTTATCTAAAACCTTTATTTCCATCGGATCCCGCAGGATACCATTGAAAGCATCCAGGCTGCCGATTATTTCCCAATCTTTCTCTAATGATGCCCTTCTAACTATTGCCCGGATAACAGCATTCAATCCCGGGCAGTCTCCACCACCAGTAACCACGAGACATCTTTTTTTCATATACACTCCACATTATAAATCACAGTGGTAGAATCTGAAATCGGAGATTTAATGACAAGTTTTTTTTGCAGGTTTATAGATTTTTAACCATAAGTAGACATTGATAAGTAAGAATTAATTCAATAAATATTCAGGTGAGAACACTTTCTAAAACAACTTAAGAAGTTCTCACTTAGAATCCTCTGCTGTCTCCTTTTATAAAAAGGAGATCATAAGATGCCGTATAAAGATTATTATATTTATCTGCAAAATAAACAAATCTATAACAAACTGTCTTTCTGCTTGCCAAGCCGACTTGTCTGGGCGTATCCGGCAGCTGCCGGAGAAGACTGAAGTTGTACGAAGGATGGAGGTATCTGATAACCTTACTTTCGAGGAATCTCGTGCTTATCTTTCAGCTTTACTTCTCGAATTGTTTGATTTGAACCCTTTCTTCCCCTGTAGAAATATTCAGCGAGCTGAATTTCACTGGGTAAACTGCTGATTTCGACCACGATATTTTTTGCAGGATGGACTTCATAAATCGTAGATGGATGTAGTTCAGAATGCCTTTCACATCTTTCTAATTTCATAAAACAATTAGAGATATTATCACTTTCCTTGAAGTCTTCTTATTATACTTATCGTATTCTTAAATTCGAAGCTTTGTTCAATAAATTCTAGAGTGTTTTTTTTATATATTTGTGCTTCATTACTATTAGTACAATCAAGTAGTTCTATACTTTTTTTATCCTCGGGTTTATATGGGAGAGGCCAGTTCAGATTGTAATGCAGTTGATATTCAATTCTAGTAATTATTATATCTTTATCGTCTCTCTTATCTGGCTTAATTGGCGTTAATTGGCGAAACAAATTATAATGATCAACTTGCTTTAGTTCTTGTATCCTCTTATATGCTTTGTCATCAATTACAACACCAAAATAGAACAATTTGTTATGCAATTTATAAGCATCTATTATTGGAACTCCAAGGAATTTATTTCTGTCTTCATCAATAATCACTTGCCCATAAGAAATTGCACCTTTTAAAGGGATTTGTTCACTGAAAGAAGACAAAATTAAGCAAGATAAATATGTTAAGAAGTTATTAACAGATTCTACATTATCTTGTTTGGTAAATACAAAAACAGAATCAGAAAACACTGAAAGAGATATTCCATCAGCATTTTCTTTAAAGAATTCTGTTGCAAATAGGAAATTATCAAGATCTATATTCGCGGCATAAAGATTTTCTCTTACTTTTCTGCTAAACCCCATAATATCTAAATAAGCTACGAAACAATTACCTGTTTTTTTGCTAACATTTTTAACATCTGTCATTATCACCTCTCATTAGCATTCAAATACAAGATTACCCCATCATTTCACCAACAGCATCCTTCTTATATCGGTTATAGTTTGTGTTTGTAATTTGTATAAATATATTCCTGAACTCTTTTCCGATGCATCCCAATTAAAATTAAACTGTCCTGCTTCAAATTGCTTAGATTCAATTAACTGTCCTTTGATATTATAAATTGAAAGAACTCCAATTTCATTTTCCTTTATATCAAACTGGATGGTTGTTACCGGATTGAAGGGATTGGGATGGTTTTGGTATAATCGTGTTTCCAAAGGAATAATTTCATTATGGATACCCGTTGAAATTACTGTAATATAGTCTTCTTTTATTTCAGTATCTTCATTTGAACCATCAGTAATTGTTAATGATACTGTGTAAACTCCAGCATCATTGTAAGTATAAATTGGATTCTGTTCATTACTATCGATAGTGCCATCATTGTCAAAATCCCACATCCAACCAGTTATATATCCTGTAGATAAATCAGTGAATTGGACTTCTAGGGGTGCATTTCCAGATGTTATATTTGCTTCAAAATCAGCGTCTAATGGTTCTATAACAGTAATGTAATCTTCTTTAATCTCTGTATCTTCGTTAACTCCATCACCAACTGTAAGAGAGACTGTGTATATTCCAGCTTCTGAATAAGTGTATATTGGATTTTGCAGATATGAATCAATTATTCCATTATTTTGAAAATCCCATTCCCAAGTTATTATTGGATTTTGGCTGTGTGTAGAAAGATCAGTGAATTGAACTTCAAACGGTGCAAAACCTAAAGTACTATCAGCTTCGAACTCTGCAATTAATGAGTCATATACTGAAATATATTCCACTTTTGTTTCAATATCAGTATTTATACCATCGCTGATTGTAAGTAACACTGTATATAAATCTGATTCTTCATAAATCCAGATTGGATTTTGTTCGTTTGAATCAATGATGCCATCATTCTCAAAATCCCAACTCCAATCAATAATATTACCTGTTGAAAGATCTGCAAATTGAATTTCCAATGGAACTACTCCCGATGTAATATTAGCTTCAAATTCTGCAATTAAAGGAATATAAACTGTAATATACTCTTCTTTTAATTCTGTATCAGTATTTATACCATCGCTGATTGTTAGTGAAACACTATATAAACCAGGTTCTTCATAATTCCATATAGGATTTTCTTCAAAAGAATCAATAATACCATCATTTTGAAAATCCCACTCAAAGCTAGTTGGACTTCCTAATGACATATTATAAAATTCAACGTTAAATGGTACATATCCAAAAGTATCACTTACACAAAATTCAGCTTTAAAATCTCTTTCAGTTTTTACTAACCAAAAATTATTATCACCATATATTTGTATATTTCCTGCAATAATATATTCTAAATTGTCTGTTTGAAGTATTGAATATCCAAATTCTACATCAGTACTACCAACCGTTTTATTCCACTTTTCATTTCCTAATTCATCGGTTTTTATTACCCACATATCAAATATACCGTTACCGTATGATTCTGTATAACCTGTAAATACATAACCATCTCCTAATACATATCCATCATAACCTTGGTCTCTTTGATCACCTCCAAAATAATTAGACCATTCTTCATTTCCAAATTCATCTATTTTTAAAATCATTACATCCCAACTTCCTGATCCAAAAGAAGTAGTCCATCCAGTAATAATATATCCTCCATCATCAGTTTGTTTTATTGATTGTGCTATATCTTCTTCATCTCCTCCATAAGTATTTTCCCAAATAACATTTCCAATAGAATCTGTTTTCACTATATAAATATCTTCATTACTATTTACTAATCTGGTGTAACCTGCTATTATGTAACCATTATCAAATGTTTTCGTGACAGAATAGCCAATACTAGAATTATCACCTCCATAAGTATGAACCCATTCTACATTTCCAATAGAATCTGTTTTTATCAATAATACGTTTCTTTCTGTTACACTATATGAATCTGTAAGTCCAGTAATAATATATCCACCATCTTCTGTTTGTATCACATCATTTCCTATATCATATTCATTTTCATCTCCGTATTCTTCATCCCATATTATATTACCAAATTCATCGGTTTTAACTAACCAAACATTTAAATTTGTTCCTTCTGTATAGCCTACTGTAATATAACCATCATCCATTGTTTGTCGTATTGAATGTGCCGTTTGATTGCTATTATTGTTTAATACTTGATTCCATTCTTCATATCCATTTTCATCGGTTTTCACTAAATAAAAACTATAGTATGGATGAATACCTGTGGATCCTGCAAGTATGTAACCTCCGTCGCTTGTGTTATCCATTGAGTACATAACATTTCCACCAAGGTTTCTTGTCCATAGTGTATCAGGTGGATTTTGAGCAAATAGTATAGTAGTTAATAAAACAAATGATAAACATAATAAATATTTCTTCATAATACGAGCTCCTTGAATATTATTTAATTTTTGGTATCATTTTTACTTTATCTTTAAACCATTTTTTTAGTTGAGCATTAGTTTTGATTTTTTCTTTTTTCTTCAAATCTATTAGTTCAAAAATGATTTCTCTAAAAAATAGATATAACTGATACACAGCTTGAGGTGATTCATTAAATTTTCCTTCGTGAATAATTTCAGAGCGTAATTTATATAATTCACAAATCTTATCAATGATAAATGATTTCTCAAAATTAGTATTTTCTAATAAAGCTACACTTCTATTTTTTAATCGTTCTTTTTTTGCATTCTCGTTTTTGAAAAGTAATAATGCTTCAAAAGCAATTACAATATCCAAAAGACATTGAGAAAGGATGTATTTATTAGGAGTCATATAGATAGATGAATCAAAAAAATCAGATTCTTCATTTGAAGTGGGTGCTTTTTCAATTGAATTAATAGCCCAGTTTATACTTGATAATATTCTGATTTCAATATCATCTTTTACCTCTTTTTCTAACATTTTTGATAGTGAAATTGCTTTTTCTGTTTTTATAAGACTAAAGTCAAAAAGTTCAGAATTAAATTCTATTGGTAAATGGTTTGTAGTTCTAAAACTATCATTTGTTTTCATTATCGTTTTTATACGTTTGTTTTTGGGTAGTACTTCATTTTGTTCAGGTTTATAATTGCAAATATCATAATACAAAAATTTTAAGACATTAATATGCAATAATGCAGTACAATATGATTTTGATTTTGCAGCAATGGTTGTTCCGGTATAAGAACATTTAAACATCGTTTGATTGAGATAGGTTGATAATATAATTCGACAGAGTTCAATACCTTCTTTTTTATTTTCTTCTTTAATTACATTGTTATGGCTATATAAATTCTCAATAAATTCTATCTCTTCAATCAATTGATCATTTGTAAAAGGATAAAACTTCATATCACCAAATATAAAATTCGTTTTTGTTTTGAAATTCAAAATTGGGGAAAATATTTCATAATTTTCAATCTTGGATTTCAAGTTTTTGTTAATATATAATTCAAAATTATCTATTGCCTTTAGTTTATCATTTTGTGTAAGCAAGGTAAATACTTCTGAAATATACTCTAAGAGGAATCTTTCAATATCCTTTTTTGAAACATTTTCAGCTAACTGACCCTTATCGTAGTTCAATCTAATAAATTCTGCAACATTATAAAATTTTATTGTTTCTTTTTTATCAAGTGCAAAGTATCCATATTTGTTTATCCAAAACTTAGGTTTATTAATTAATTCTTTTTTATCAATATGATTAGTAACTAAACAAAATGTTTTAAGTATTTCTTTTGCTTTATTTAAATTTTTTACCATACATTACCTAATAATTTTTTTTGCATAACGTAATATGCATTTCATATTTTTTTATATTCATTAATCTTTACTGCCTTTCCCTATCTTGTTTTATCATAAATAATTCCTTGTAGATTTTCAATAACGAAACTGGTTTTCTGGAATTTTTAAGTCAAGAAATAAATAATTGAATAACTTTGAAAAAGTTTATAAGCAAGATTCTCTCCGGTAAACTTTTTCAAAGTTCTGGGTACGGGGTGTTTGGTTTAAGGTTCTCATCCTTTCCGAATCTTCCGAAAACGAATTCTTTCTACTGAAATTCGGAAAGTTCTTGCTTAAAATATTCATACTAATAATTCATTCAACCTTCCGAATCTTCTTACATCAGAAAACTTGAAGGAAAGCTTCGGAAGGAACAGAAAAAAAGACAACATAAAAATATTGCTTTTTCTTGCGTTATTAAAATGGAATATTTTATACTCTTTTCTTTTTTATGTTTTCAAATTCTGAAATAAAACTAAATTTTCATATTTAAAATTTATAACTTAATAAAATAGAATTCGGTGACGCTTTAATTTCGATTTTTTCAAATGAGTAAATTGTATTTAATAAGCCACAACAACCAAATGTAACACAGCAAATAGCTTTTCTGGTTCGATCTTTTTTCAATTCATTAGTTTTTAAACCAATTTCATCAAAGTCTTTTATTGAATCATTTATATCTTGAATTTGGCAAATATAATCCCACATTAGAGTAAAAGATAATAAACTTAATGGAAGCATATATATATTTGGACGATTATATTTTATTTGTACTGAAGTTACTAATTTTGGAGTACCAATAATTTTTTCATTATTAATAAAATCAGGTTCAGAAAATACAAGTCTCTCTTTTAATGTTTTACCATGTTTCAAAATAATCCGTTTAATATCTGCTCTTTTGAAAAGAAGTGTTTCATTTTCAGTGTTAAGATATAAAGTCATATCTTCTTTACCAATAATATCACCAATAAATTTTTGACCATCATTCAAAAAAATAGTTTCAGACATTAGTAAATTTAATGATAGCAATAAAATTGAAATTATAAAGATTTGTTTCATAAACACCTCCAGATAAAATATTACTCAATCATTTCAACAACAACATTTTCCTTGTTTCGGTTATATTCCCAGTTTGTAATTTATAGAAATAAATTCCGGAAGAAACCGGATTATTGTTTTCATCAGTTCCGTTCCAGATGATTTGTTGATTTGGAGATTTGTCGATTTGGAGATTTGAAAAGGTTTTGATCTTCTGACCTTTGATGTTATAAATTACCAATTCGGTGTCTTCAGTGTTTTCGGTGTTTAATGAAAACGAAATCGTTGTTCCAGGGCTGCGACCGGCTCCGGCAACTGCCGGATTGAATGGATTGGGATAGTTTTGCCGTAATAAGACTTCAGGAGTTTGAATTTCTTGAACTCCAACAGGATCACCGGGATAATCCGGACTTCCAATTGGAGCGGAAATATACGCCCAGGTACCTCCCATACGGAAATTAAAATCTCTATCTATGTTATTAATGGTTGTTCTCATTGCCAGATATTGACCTGCGGGTATTGTAAATGAACAACCGGGAGTTGCATAATTATGAGTGTAATTAAGTTGAAAGCCATCTAATTGGACTTGAGGACCTCCGGGAGTAAATGATGAACCATCCCAGATGCCAATTTCTATCAACATATCAGGATGTTGATTATATGTATAGATCATTTGACCTGTCCAGGAAGTTGAATCTATCTGTATCCCGGTTGGAAAAGTAAGTCCTGCCAAAACAGACTCATCAGCAACCCAGATGTGACTTGATAGTTCCGGAATATTTACTAATCCGCCAATAGTTCCCATATCATTACGAGTCATTTCCACATTATTCAGGAACCAGGTTAATAGCATGTAATCTTCAGGAAGATTTGTTAGAGGATAATCATCAATTATTTGATCGGAGATATGTGGAGTATCACCAATACCGTTCATATCTGCATCTTCTCCTGTGTAATCATTATAATAATTACCCAGAAAATTTTTAAATGTTGTATCATATATCCTGTAAGCCATTTTTGTGGGTGGTTTCAAAATTTGATCATTATCGCCCGCATTAACAACAAAATGAAAATTCTCCGTGTTATTTAATGTATTTAAATATAAAGTTAACGCAGTATTGTAATATAAATCCATTCCATAAACTGAATTTGATTCAATTTTGTTTCCGGCAAATACACATTGATAACCGCCTGAAAGAAATACTCCGGAGTCATTATTATTACTGAATATATTATTTGAAAAATATGTGGAATACTGAAAATAAGCATATAGTCCGTATTCGTCATTGAATTGGCACTCATTTTTTGTGATCGTATCATGCCAGTTATTATAACAATAAAAAATCCCACGATCGTTGTAGTTACAAACGTTATTATGAACATGGCAGTCACTTGTTGCATACATCATTATTCCGCAAATTTCTGTATAAATGGAGTGTTGACAGTAATTACAAGTGTTGTTGGATATAGTTATATAATTCGAACCATGAGCATAAATCCCAGCATTGTTATTATAAGAACAAATATTATTATTTACAATTATGCTTTCAGATGCGCCAATAGAAATTCCTACTTGATTTATATAAATTTCTGACCAACCACTACGACAATTTTGTATTAAACAATTTGAAACACCATAGAAATGGACACCATTTCCGTATGCCACACCATAAAAACTAAAACCTTCGATAGTAACATTATCGGCAGTAACATCGAATATGTCTTCCCAGTCAACAGGCGTTGTCAGTAACGTTGTTTCATAACCATTTAGAGATTTTACTGTTAAACTTACGTCGATATTCACATTTTCGGTATATGTTCCATCATGAACCATGATAGTATCTCCTGATGCAGCAGCAATAACAGCATCGGAAATCGTGGAGTAGGTTTGTCCCTCACCTACATGAAGTATGGTAGCATTAGCAGATTTCACAGATAAAAATAGCAGCAAAACAATACTAACTAATTTAATAGTAATAATAAAACAGCTTTTTTAAAATAATAAATTAAAATTTCCTTTTAGTTTTCTCATTTTTACCTCCAAATTTTCTTCTTTAAAATTCTTCCAGGTTTCTTAAGTCCATTAATTAATTATTAAATTTTTTTACAATTACAAAGGTGAGAAAGATAATTCTGAAATCATATGTCAAGTTAATAATTTTTTTAACAGTTTGAAATAAAATGAGTTGGGTACTGTTTTAACCGGGGTAGGGCTGGGAATAGATGAAAACCCTGACATACCGCTCCTACGGAGCTTTTTATTCAACCCCTTCAGGGTTGGTTGGTTTGTTTTTTTACCGCCGGTTTCACCGACGGCTATTCTATTTAACCTCTTCGAGGTAAGGATGATATTCATGATCATCCTACATTCTCTCTATTCAAAGAAAAATCCATCTAATGTTAAATCAGATTGTAAAATATGTATTTCATGAAACATCTGATATTCCTGGATAACAGCAATCAATAATTATTTCTCGATTATTCCTTCCAGAATATCCGCTTCATCTTCAGCAACTCCACGCATTACTTTTTCAATGACTCCACCAAACATTTTGCTCATCAAAGCTATATTCATTCTGGAAACATAGACTTCACCGTTTGAGATTTCATAAACTCCCATTCGGCATGGCATAATAGCAGTAACTTTTTTGTTTTTATCATCTTCAAGGATCACTGCTACATTCTCTGGCTTGCATAAAGAAAATATTGAGATGTTCTTGATATTCTCGTAACCATAAGATTCCATGCATTCCTGCATATCATAAATTCGCTGAATATCCCAGTCGTGATCGATAATAGAATCCTCGATACGAGAGAATGTTTCCTCAAAATCATAATTGCTTTTCTTTACAGTAAGCATCATTTTGGGCATGATTTTCCAAACGACAACTCCGCAGATAAGAAAACCAACTACCAAGCCAACGATCAAACCAATAACTAATTTCTTCATAATTTCCTCCTGTTTTATTTTTCAATTAATTTTTTAATCTCATCCGGTGATAGCACTTTCCCAACCAATTTAACCTCTTCATCGATCACCAACGCCGGTGTCATCATCACACCAAAATCCATAATTTGATTCAGATCAGTAACTTTTTCAATTGAGAAATCTCCGCTTAACTGACTGATCGCCTGTCTAACATTTTCTTCCAATTTTTTGCATTTAGCACATCCGGTTCCTAAAATTTTGATAACCATCATATCCTCCTGTTTTTTTATATTTTTTTAAGAGTTCTGCAAAATGGAAATAACTGTCTTTCCGTCAAAAGCCGGACACGGTCTGAGGAAATCTTCGATGAATTTTCTTACGAAGAATCTCATTATAAGCAGAGATCCTTCCAAAGAACAACGTGTCCCGAAAGCTTTCGGGATCAGGAAGACAAAACACACTCTATTTTACAGAACACATTTATATTTTTATGCACTCCATAATAAATATATTCCACCAAGAATCACCAGAACACCACATATCTTTTTCAGAATTACCGCACCTTTCGATTTTTCATTCCAATTTAGATAACGCTGCACTATTCCTGTAAATGTGCCTGCCAAAACTATTACCGAGCAATGCCCCAAACCATAGATTATTATTAATAAAGCTCCAAATACAAATTGAGTTGCAGAAACTTTGAAAGCAACTGACAACACCGGTGCCATATAAGCAAAAGTGCAAGGACCGAGAGCGATCCCAAATAACAATCCAAGAATGAATGAAGCGAGTAATCCTTTTTTCTTAAAGGCGGGTTGACCGGATTTTCCCAAAAATGGAAACGGAATTACATCCAGCAGATGAAGACCCACAACAAAGAAAATAACAGCAACAAAATAATTTCCGAAACTTCCAATATCACCCAGCATTCGTCCCATCAAGGCGGTAATTATTCCTATTATCCCGATCGTGATAAGAATTCCAATTGAAAATAAACCGGCAATATAAAATGCCCGTTTTGTAGATATTCTTCCCTGCTCATCGATGAAACCAACTATCAGCGGAATACTTGCCAAATGGCAGGGACTTAATATTATGCTCAAAATTCCCCAGATAAATGCTGCTAAAAGTGCAATTAACGGAGTACTTTCCATTGCTCCCGATAACCATCCAAATAATGAGTTTATCATCTGTTATGCTCCTGCTTCATTTATTTTTTTAATTATATCTTCTTTGGAAAGGAAACCTTCGTGACGCCAATATTGATCTCCGTTCGTATCAAAGAATATCTGGGTTGGAATAACTCTGACCTTATATTTATCGGCAATATCTCTATGATCGGAAATTTCTAATAAAAGGATATTTGCTTTACCTTCATATTCCGTTTCTAATTCTTCAAAGATAGGCTTCATCATTTTACAGGGGATACAAGAACTGGCACCGAGATCGAGAACTGTCGGTTTGCCGTTTTTCAAAGCTTCGGTGAGAGGATTTTTCGGTTTGGAATCCTGCTGAATTTTTATCCATTCTTCGTTCAATACTATTTCTGCACCACTTTCCAGTTCTTCAATATACTCCTCTATCACGTCACCCTGTTTTTGTTGAACAAGATAATTTTTGATGTCGTTCTTTACTTGTTCAAAGCTTGCTCCTTTCATCTCACTTTCGTGTTCATTATAGAAATTTATCATTTCTTCATCCATTATTTTTATATCACTGGAAATTGCAATAATCAGTTTTTCAATACCTTCATCTTTAAGCTTTTCTTCATCACTTTTGCCGATATTTTCCACAAATCCTTTTTCTTCAGCCTTTTTAAATAACAGCTCTTTTATTATCAATTGATCAAGAAATCCTTCCTTATCATTTTTAAACATATCCTTTTGTTGCGGCGGCAGAATATCGAACGCTTCATTAAAATATTTTTCGGTTATCTGTGAATTATTCACTAACGCCAGAATATCATTTTCAGCTTTTTTTTGCTTTTTTGCTTTTGGAATTTCCGGTTTTTCAGCTTGTTTTGGAATTACGTTTTCTTGTTTCTGTATTTCATCATTTTTAGAAAGTTCTTCTCGTCTTGGTTGGAAAGTTTCTATTGAATCCATTTCTGCTTGAATTGATTCAACGATCTCCTCTTTTTCTTCAATTACATCGGCTTTTTCTGTTTTGTTCTTCAATACAATCACGAGCACAATCGCAATAATTAGAATGCTCACAATTATCAATTTGTATAAATTCTTTTTCATTTTTTTAAATCTCCATTTATTTAATCTAATTAATGAGTTCTGCATAATGAGAAAGCATATGTCTTTCTGAGGATGAACTTATATAGGCATTCGACGAAGAATCCACCACAGCGGACAAGTCTCATTATAAGCAAATATCCTTCCGAAGAACAGCGTAAAAGATACGTCAGGAGGACAAAACATATTCTATTTTACAGAACACCATTAACTGAAAAAAGTTCCAAAAATAATACCGGACAGCGTTGCCATTATTACAACTGTAGAAACAAAAACCAAAGTCTTTTTAGTTCCCATTACACTGCGGATAACCAGCATATTGGGCAGGGATAGTGCGGGACCTGCCAGCAAAAGTGCCAGTGCCGGACCTTTTCCCATTCCATTTCCAATTAATCCTTGTAATATGGGAACTTCCGTAAGCGTGGCAAAATACATAAACGCTCCGCTGATAGAAGCAAAGAAATTTGCCCGGATCGAATTGCCGCCGACGAGTGAAACTATCCAGCGGGATGGAATTAATCCTTCGTGACCGGGTCTTCCCAGAAATGAACCGGCAATAAGAACTCCCAAAAACAATAAAGGCATTATCTGTCTTGCAAATCCCCAGGTTGCAGAAAACCAGTCTCCCAGTTCACCTTCGGAAGTACTTGTGAAATATGAAAGTCCGATCATTCCAACCACAAAAGTTATCATCGGGTTCCCCTTGAAAACGATATGAGCCAGAATAACAGCAAATGCCGTGATGAGTATCTTCCATAATTTCATTCCAAAAATACGATTTAGAACAACACCGAAGGCAATTCCGAGAATTGCTGTAATTATCCATTTTGCATTATATATTACAGCCCATAATCCTGCATCGATTGATGGTTTTCCCCAGTTCGCAAAAATCAGGATGAGAACCATAATTCCAAAATGAATAATTTCCTGCCAGAGCGGTCGCGATACTTCCGGCTCCGGCATCAAAAGCTGCTGCTTAGTTTTTTCCTGCTCTTCTTTGCGGAATATAAAAGCCATTATCAAACCGATGATAACACTGAAAATAATTGCGCCGACAGCACGTGCAATTCCAAGTTCAATCCCCAACACCCGTGCTGTTAATATTATTGCCAGAACATTTATAGCAGGACCCGAATATAAAAATGCAGTTGCCGGACCAAGACCGGCTCCTCTTTTATAAATTCCGCTGAATAACGGCAAAATAGTGCAGGAACACACTGCCAGAATTGCACCTGAAACCGAAGCAACTGCATAAGCTAAGATTTTATTAGCTCGTGCTCCAAGATATTTTATAACTGCTGACTGACTGATGAATACACTGATCCCGCCGGCAATAAAAAGTGCAGGCAATAAACACAATATCACGTGAAGCTGCGCATATTCTTTGAGCATATGTAAAGATTCCATAATTGCATTTTGGAATCTTGCCGAATTCACAGGCAGAAAGTAAGAAAACAAAAACACTCCTGTCATTAGCAGTAAAACTTTCCAT